>NZ_VVIN01000024.1:0-52691 GCF_008711145.1 Arenibacter lacus | reverse complement strand
AAAGCGCATGATACCTATGTGGACGAGTTTAGTAAAACCCGCGATCAAAGGAGAATGGCCCATGGTAGAACACTTTACGGGAAGCGTAAGGATGGATTGCAATTTCCTATTGAGGTGGGGCTAAATCCGTTTAACTTATCTGGGGAGTCCTATGTAATGGCCCTTATTATTGATGTTACCGAAAAAAAGGAGCAGGAAAAAAAGATAAAGGACCTAAATGACCAATTAAAGCAGAAGATAAAGACGCGTACCAATGAATTGGAAGAAACCGTAGCCAAGCTCACTCAAGAAATAAAGCTGCGGGAAGCTGCGGAATCTAAAATTAAAAGTGCCCTCCAAAAGGAACGAGAGCTTAATGACCTAAAATCCGAATTCTTGTCCCTAGTCTCCCATGAGTTTAAAACACCCTTGAGCGGCATACTCACCTCGGCCACATTAGTGGGGAAATACACCAAGGAAGATCAGCAAGATAAAAGGGAAAAACACCTCCGCACTATTATTGGAGGAGTCCATCATCTTACCGGGATATTAAATGACTTTCTATCATTAGAACGATTGGAAAAGGGGAAAGAAGTGTATAAATTCACAGAGTTTTCCCTAAGTAAAGTCATAAATGAAGTGGTATATAATGCCAATATGCTCTTAAAGGACGGACAGAATATAAAATACCCTGAAAATATTGATGAAATAGAAATCTATCAGGAAGAGCGTATTATTACTTTGGTGCTTACCAATTTACTGCACAATGCCATTAAATATTCCTCGGAGGATACAGAAATAGCTATAAAGGTGGATTTACAACCCACAAAAATTATTTTTCATATTATTGACCAGGGAATAGGGATTCCTGAAAAGGCTTTGAAGTATATTTTTACCAGATACTTTAGAGCCGAAAATGCACTGCTTATACAAGGTTCGGGAATTGGCCTGAATATAGTAAAGAAGCATGTGGAGAATATAGGGGGAGACATTTATTTTAAAAGTAAGTTGGGGGAAGGATCGGAGTTCTCGGTTGAATTTCCTCTTAAGAATTCCTTAAATTAAAAGATAAATATTAAATTTACTGTTAATGAAACGTGTGTTGCTTATAGAGGACGATCCGGTATTGCGGGAAAATACCGCCGAACTTTTGGAATTGTCCGAATTCCAGGTAGTTACAGCTTCCAATGGAAACAAGGGGGTGCAACTTGCAAAAGAGCACTTGCCAGATATTATCATTTGCGATATTATGATGCCGGAGCTGGATGGCTATGGAGCCTTGCAGGCCTTGTCTCAAGAAGAGCAAACTAAACAAATCCCCTTTATTTTTCTATCTGCAAAGACAGAACGGAAAGACATACGCAAGGGTATGGATCTGGGGGCCGATGATTATATTACGAAGCCCTTTACCGAGGCAGAGCTGGTAGGAGCTATTAACAGCCGACTGGCTAGGATGAATATTTTAGCCGAGCATAGGGATACGGTTAATCCCAAATCCTCCAATATTGGCTTAGGAATGCAAACCATGGAACATCTCAAAAACCATCTGGTAGAGGAAGGGCGACCCTTCCAATTTTCCGTGGGAGAAGAGGTGTATACCGAGGGTAGCAACTCCAATTTTATTTATTTGGTAAATAAGGGGGTAGTGAAGACCCATAAATTGGATGAGTGGGGCAAGGAGTTGATTACGGGAATTTATAAGGCGGAGGATTTCTTTGGTTTTAGCTGTTTTACTAAAAATCTCCCTTACCAAGAAGCTGCAACAGCTATGGAAGAAGTGGACTTGATAGGGTTGCCGCAGGACGAATTTGTGAAATTGCTCCAAGAAAACCCTCAATTAGCCATGGAGCTTATGACCTTGCTATCGGAGAATCTAACGGACGCCAAAGAGCAATTGCTAGAGATGGCATATGGGTCGGTTAGAAGGAAAACAGCAACCACCATATTAAAATTTGCAGAGAAACTAGAAAAAGATTCACAGGGCAGATTGCATATTCTTCGGAGCGACCTAGCCAGTGTCGCTGGAATGGCAACAGAGACCCTGATAAGGACCTTGTCTAGCTTGAAAAAAGAGGGATTGATCCGCATAGAGGATCGTAAAATTCAGATTTTAGACAAAGAAGGTCTTGCAAAGGTTACCTAGCCTTATTATTCAAGTGGGTACTAAACGCATTTGAATTTTGAGGGTAAAATTATTTTTAACGCTAAAGGCCTGCTCTATTTGGAATAAAGCTACTACATGACCTTTGTCATTTAGGTTTAGGGTTTCGCGACTTACTTTTATCGAGTATAAGCAAACCCAATTAGCAATGAAGAACATTTTAGTACCTACGGATTTTTCCGAAAACAGCTTTAATGCCTTAAAATATAGTGTGCAACTGTTTAAGAAACACAGGTGTACGTTTTATTTACTGCATGTTAATCCTGTTCCCATCTATTCTAATATGGGGACTGCCATTAAGCCTTCGGAATTCCGTCCACAAAATGGTGCTCTAGAGGAAAGTCGCATAAAATTAAAGGATTGGGTGGGAAGGATTCAAGAAATCCTTCCCAATACCAAACATACCTTCCTGTCGCATACGGTACACGATTATTTTGTGGATGCCATAAAACGCGAGGTATACAACAGGGGAATAGACCTTATCGTAATGGGATGCAAGGGAGCTAGCGAAGTAAAACACGCGGCGCTTGGAACCAATACGGGGAACGTAATCACTAAGGTGAAATGTGCCCTGCTGGCAGTTCCGGAAGAAGCGATATATCAAAAGCCAATGAGGATAGCTTTCCCAACCGATTACCATTTAGGCTACGATATAAACGTATTGGAAAATCTTTTGGGCATTGTGCAATTGAACCAGTCTGCCCTGCACATAGTACATTATTCTAGAAGAAAAGAAGATTTAAGTCAGGATCAGTTGACCAATAAGGAGTTTTTAGACGATTATTTTAAGGATGTAGAACATAGCTTTTTCTCCCTTGGTGGTTCTAATTTGGATGGGGCAGTAGACTCCTTTTCAGAGGAAAGAAGCATTGATATGATTGCCATGGTAGCCAAAAATTTAAATTTCTTTCAAAAGATATTATTTAAGCCGGCATTGGATGAGATAAGCTATCATACCAAAATTCCCTTCTTTATTCTGCACGAGAAGTCTTCTTCCAATTCATTTTGGTCGGAGGTAAACAAACTTTCTAAATATAAAAACTGAAGGGGATACATAGGTTTTTGTAAACGAAAGTAGGTTCTCACCTATAGTTTGATGACGGTCTTAAAAGGTGTATGGTTTTATTAAAGGATAATTTATAGTCTTATGAGAAAAGTATTGGTACCCACAGATTTTTCGGAGAATGCCTTTAATGCATTAAAGTATGCCTGTCAGGTGTTTAAATATGAAAAGTGTGAGTTTTTTATTCTTCATGCCTTTGCAGATGAGGTGTATCGGAAAGCAGTGACAATGGATGCTGAAAGCGTGGAGGATTTAAAAGAAGAAACCCTGCAGAAAACTAAAAAGTCATTAGCGAAAGTAGTGAAGCAGTTAGCAGATTTTTCTCCTAACCCCAAACACAAGGTAAAGTCGTTAGCAGTTTTTGGTGACTTGGTAGACGAGGTAAACGAGCTGGTTAATGAGGAGAACATGGATATTGTAGTAATGGGCACCCGGGGCGATACCAATGACAGGAACCTTAGCTTTGGTAGCAACACCCTGCACCTTTTAAAATATGTACATTGCCCCGTACTGGCCATCCCGGAAGGGTATGAGTTTCATCCTCCAAAAGAAATTCTCTTTCCCACAAATTATATGGTTCCCAATAAAAGAAGGGAGCTGAAATTGCTTTGTGAAATGACGGGGTCTTTCCGCTCTACGGTGCACCTGTTGTATATAGATCCTATTACCAATCTATCTTGGAGGCAGGAGGACAATAAGGAGTTTCTGAAGAACTGTTTGAAAAAGCCTAAACTTAATTTTGAGACCACTTTAGAGAAAGATAAAACGGTAGCAATAACCAAACACATAGAACATCACGCCATCAATATGTTGGTCTTGGTCAATTCTAGACACTCCTATATGGAAGACATGTTGTACCAGTCTACCATCGATAAATTGGGGTTGCATCTTAAAATCCCCTTTATGGTACTTCAAAATGTATCCAGATAAGGTCTCTTTGTTAGGTAGCAAGGTAAGGGCCTTAATATACTTTAAATGAAGCCATGGAAAAAGTCAGTATAGATATTGTTAAATCTTCGGGAGAGAAGGTGCACTTCTCTACGGACAAGCTGCGCAGTTCCTTGGTGCAAAGTGGAGCGGATGACCAGTTGGTAGAACAGATTGTGGGGCAAGTGAAAGAGGAGCTTTATGACGGAATAACATCCAGGGAGATTTACAACCGTGCCTTTGCCCTTCTAAAGAATAAGAAATCTATTTATGCCGCCAAGTACAAAGTAAAAAGGGCAATCTTCGAATTGGGGCCTACCGGATTCCCTTTCGAGAAATTTGTTGCTGCCATTTTAGATTACTCTGGCTTTAAAACTACCGTAGGTAAAATTATGCGTGGAGTATGTGTTACCCACGAAATTGATGTTTTTGCCGAGAAAAATGATAATATCTACCTGTTGGAATGTAAATTTCATGGAGAAGAAGATCGCAATTGCAATGTGAAAGTACCGCTGTATATCAACGCTCGATTTCAAGATGTGAAACAGCAGTTGATAAAAGATGGGGAAATGGATAAAGAAAGGGTAATTGGCGGAGTGGTGACCAATACCCGTTTTACGGATGACGCCTTAAAATATGGTATCTGTATGGGATTACATCTTTTTAGTTGGGATTATCCAGAAGATGACGGACTTAAGGACCGCATTTATCGGTTGGGCCTGTATCCCATCACCGTATCCCAATTACTTACCAAAAGGGAAAAACAGTTTTTGTTGAGTCGGGATGTGGTGCTGTGTAGACAGCTAATAGAAGACCAGTTTTTCTTGGATCATTTGGGGGTTTCAGCAACGAGGAAACAAAAGATCCTCAAGGAAATAAACCAGTTATGTGGGCATGGGAAAAGGTAAACCTTCTTTCAGGCAGACCTTGTAGTAGAGTAGTTTGTTTGCAGTAGGCTTCCAATTTGGTATGGGGCAAATCTAACTTAAATCAATATCGATGAACAAGATCAAGATTCATTTTTTGGGAGCTGCGGGTACTGTTACCGGATCTAAATTCTATTTAGAAACTCCAGAACAAAACATTTTAGTGGATTGCGGAATGTTCCAAGGTCTAAAAGAATTAAGGGAGATTAATTGGCAGCCTCTTCCAATAGACGTTTCTAAAGTAGACTGTGTGCTACTAACTCATGGGCACCTAGATCATACCGGTTATTTGCCGCGTCTGGTGAAAGAAGGCTTCCATGGGGAAATAATAGGAACATCACCCACCTTAGCTATAACCGCTATAATATTACGGGATAGCGCTAAAATACATATGGAAGAAGCAGAAAGGGCCAATGAAGAGGCGTATAGTAAGCACCGTCCTGCAATTCCTTATTATACCCTGGAGGAGGCAGAAAAAACCATTGGAATGTTTAAACACGCAGAAAAGGACGAGTGGCTATTCCTATCGGAGAACATCAGGTTTAGATTTAGATATAACGGTCATATCATTGGAGCCACTTTTATTGAATTGGAACTCTGTGGTAAGCTATTTGTATTTTCTGGGGATGTAGGCCGTAGAGAGGACCCCTTGCTTTATTCTCCAGACCGACCAGAATGGGCAGATTATCTGTTTCTGGAAAGTACCTATGGGAATAAACTACACCCAGAAGAGAAGGTTGGGGATATTCTTTCAAGTTTAATAGCTAAAACCATTAACGAAGGGGGAAATTTGATTATTCCATCTTTTGCTGTAGAGCGACTCCAGACCTTAATGTACCTGCTATGGACGTTGTATAAGGAAAATAAGATTCCCAACATCCCTATTTTTATCGATAGCCCTATGGGGAACAATGTACTGTCTGTGTTTGAGACGTATCCACAATGGCATAAGCTTTCCTTAAAGGAATACCGTGCCATGTGTGACCATTTTAATATTATAACGTCCTATGGTGATACTTGGAAGACCATAGACAATCCTAGACCCAAGGTGGTGATTGCAGGAAGTGGAATGGTAACCGGAGGTAGGGTACTAACCTATCTTAAGCAGTTGGTAGATAGGGATGCTACAACCGTTTTATTGGTAGGGTATCAAGCGGAGGGAACTAGAGGCCGACAATTATTGGAAGGGGCCCATGAAATAAAACTGTTTGGAAAATATATTCCGGTTAAGGCAGAAATTCACCATCTAGAAAGTCTGTCGGCCCATGCAGACCAAGGAGAGTTATTGCACTGGCTGAAAGAAGTAAAGAATATTCCTGAAAACACCTTTTTAATTCATGGGGAGCCCAGTGCCTTGGATGCCTTTAGGGTTAAAATAAAAGATAGTCTTGGTTGGAAGGTGCAGGTGCCCCATCTTCAGGAAGTGCTGGAACTGACCATCTAATAATATAAAAGGAAATTACTAGAATAGCGTGAGATCTTCCTTTATTGGGGAGACAAAATAGAGGAGTACATCATATAAAAGTATATTCATTAACATATTTAGAAAGTGAAAAAGCTATTGGTATTTGCATTTATTATAGGAGTGTTGGGCTGTTCTTCCGTGGAAATGGTAGAGAATTACAAGAATCCAGACATCGTTTTATTTGATGCGTATAAGGTGCTTATTGTGGGGATGACCGATAATGCCGAGGTTAGGAAGGATTTTGAAACTCGATTTAAAAAAGAGTTCGATAAAAGAGGTATAGAGGCCATGAGGAGTATCGACCTGTTTGATGTAGCCTTTACCAATACCAAAAAAACGGAGGAGGAATTGGATCAATTGGAAGAACAGTTATTGGATAAAGGGTTCGATGCCATTATGTTTAGTAAGGTTTCCGGATCGGAAAACAAACAGACCTTTCGCAAGACCATGTCCGAACTTCAAAGTTTTTATGGGGGTTTTAAGGATGACTATTTGGGTAGCCAGGGAGTTTTTTACGATCGGGATTATTACGACCAATTTAAGGTATATCATGCAGAAACGTCCTTGTACTGTATCTGTGTAGATAAGGAAAGGGCATTGATATGGAGAGGGGCTATAGATATCACGGACCCCAAGAAAATAGACAAGACCTTGGAAGATTATATTAAATTGGTGGTACGGGCAATGGAAGAACAAGATCTTATTTTTCGAAATAAATAAGACTTAGGAGAAAATAGTTAGGGGTGTTGGTCCAAGGTAAAACTGGCACAACACCCCTAAATATTAATGGCTTGTTTGGTATACAGGTTAAACGCGCTCTGTTACCTTAGGGCGAAGCTCTAATCCTTACTGCTTGGGAATACGCTTCTCTGCCATTAACTTATCAATGGCTTGCTGTAATTTTTCAGGATCGTTTGCCACCTTGTCTAAATTAACAATCTCTACTTTTCTAAAATCAACTGGGTGACTCTCACTTTGTAGGGAAATGGTTCCGCCGGTTAATAGTTCCCCCTGCTTATTTCCGTCTACCGGATCTAGTTGGGGCTTGTTATAACGCATCACCTCTTCACCATTGGCATAGTGTACCACTAAAGAGTCCCTTAGGACCAACACTTCTACACGTACCCATTGGTCTCCGTGGAAGGTCTTGGAATTGGAGTTGGTGCAGTGCCTTGAAATAATCTCACCATCTTTTTCGTATTGAGTTCCTGGAGTACAAAGGTTGGCGTTAGAACGCTCATCCTTTCCGTTGCCCCCCAATAGTTGAACCTCTATGGAATTAGGGAAATCCTGGTCTAAGGTCATATCCGCTGGATCCTGACCGTGAATCATGATACCACTATTCCTATAAGCCCAACCTGGTCCGCCCTTTACTTGATCTCCCACAAAACGGTATTCTACCCCAATGAGGTAAGAAGAATAGGGCTTTTCGTAAAACAGATGTCCAAATTGCTCATCAAAGCTATCATACCCATCATATCGCACTTGTATCTGACCGTCATTTACCCTAAAAGTATTGGCGTAGTTTTCATTCAGTTGATGGTGCCTAATCTTAATATTCCAATTACTTAGGTCTTTCCCGTTAAACATTTGCTCCCACTTTAGATCTGGGGTTGTGCTGCAGCTATACAGAATAAACGAAAGCACCAAAAGGGATGCTAGTACTGGAACCGAATGGAAAGATTTATTTTTCATGGATAGGGTTTAAAATAAAACGATTTAAAATTAATTAATGAGTTTTTCGGCGGAAATCCGCCAAATGATAAAAGTATCAATTTTATTTGTAAATACCCCGGTAGATAAATCTTGGATTTTAAGATAAATACTACGCTCAATAGGATGCTGAACAATTTACATTGATTTTCAGCATCCTGTCAAGACCTTTCACCGTGCTATCGCATACAAGTTTTTTGTAAACTGGAGACTTATGATCACTCCTTATATTTATCAAACCAGGCTAGGATACTAGCAACTTTTGCGATAAAGTTACTGGGCTTATTGGCTATCCCATGGGAAGCGCCTGGTATTCTAACCATGGCAGTTTCTACATTTTCCAATTTTAAAGCCGCATAAAATTGTTCCGTTTCCGCTATAGGAGTCCTAAAATCCTCCTCCCCCGTGAGAAGCATGGTGGGCGTATTTATATTAGCCACATAGGTTAAAGGGGAGCGTTTTAAATAGCTCTCCGGATCTTCCCATGGCTTTTTATCGAACCAATATTTAGAGAAGTAGGCCACGTTATCGGCATATAATACAAAGCTATACCAGTTTATTACCGGCTTTACTACCACCGCCGCTTTAAATCGGTCTGTTTTACCTACTATCCATGCGGTAAGTACACCCCCGCCACTACCACCGGTGACAAATAAATTATCTTCATCGATAAATCCTTTTGCAATAACCGCATCTACACCAGACATAAGATCGTCATAATCGTTATTTGGATAATCGTGGTGTATCAATTGCCCAAATTCCCGACCGTAACTTGTACTTCCCCTAGGGTTGGCATAGAGCACTACATAGCCTGCTGCAGCGAATGCCTGTATTTCTGCAGAATATACAGAGCCATAACTGGTGTGTGGGCCTCCGTGGATCTCCAGAATCATTGGATATTTTTTGCTGGGATCAAAATTTGGAGGAGTTACAATCCATCCCTGTATTTTTCGATTGTCGAAGGACGATTCCCACCATATCTCCTCTACGTTCCCAAGGTTTCTAAAGGAGAATAAGTCATCATTGAGAGCGGTTAAACGCTTACTGCGCTTTGTGTCTGCCACCCCCAAGTCCGCAGGATGATCGGTTGCTCCAAGGGTATAGGCAAATTTATCGGTTTTAGAGGCACTGAAACTAGCGGCATTATAGGGCCTGCCTAAAGAAAGTCCGCCTAAACTTTCAGTGATTATAGATACCTTGCCAGCTAAAGAGATGTAGGCTAACTTGGTATCCCCCTTGTCGTCGTATTGAAAATAAAGCCCCTTGCCGTCATTTTTCCAATAAATATTTTGAATATCCCTATCAAAATCAGCAGAGATTATTTTAGAATCGCTGCCATCTATATTCATGGTGTAAAGGTTGGTCACTTGATACCCGTAATGCGTATCATCGAATCCTAAATAGGCAATCTTTTTCCCGTCTGGTGATAGTACGGGATTGGTATCAGGACCGTAGCGATTGGTGAGGGCCTTAATAGCCCCATCTTCTAAGGCTATCTGGTAGATCTCCCCATCTAGAGGCTCCATTTCTTCTGGTTTGTGGAAATTGGCACTAAAATATAATAAGGCATTGTCCTTAGACCAAATAGGGGCGCCATGATCAAAATCCGTGAAGGTTAGTTGCCTTGCGGTGCCTCCGTCTATGGGGATGGTGAATAATTGTACGTTCCCGCTTTTTAAGTATCCCTGTCCATCACCACGGTACTTTGTATCGTCAATATATATTGGGGGCGCATTCCATTTGGCTCCCTCGGGTTTATGGGGCATTTTTATGATGGATTCACGCTTCTTGGGTACAAACATGTTAAAAGCTAGGTGCTTATCGTCGTAAGACCATGCTACATCCCTGGGGACTTCGGTGCTATTGGTTATGGCAACATACTCCCTGGTATCCAACCACATCATATAGAGCTTCGTTTTGTCATCTGCCCTATTCGATTTAAAAATTATTTTTTTACCATCATGGGACCAGCGGGGATACGTGTCGTTGTGGTTTCCCGTTGTAAGAGGTCTATTGTTAGAGCCATCAAAATTTATCATCCAAAGATTAGAGAGATTTTTATCGGTCATTATATCCTTGAAGTTTCGTACGTAGATAACCTTGGTTCCATCTGGAGAAATTTGTGGATCCGATACAAACTCCATATTAAATATGTCCGTGAGTTCTAAATTGGATTGTATTTGTGCGTAACTAGAGGTAGTCATCGCTAACAAAAATGTAATGGTAACAAAGAGGTGTTTCATTATTAAACGATTTGAACTTATTGATTAATATTTTTCTGCGGAAACCCGCCAAATGATAAAAGTATCATTTTTATTCTTCATTACCCTAAAAGATAAATCCCGATCTGGTGATAGGGGCTTTTACAAACGGATCGGATTTTACTAGATGTTGTTTTCCTTATTATTTTGGATACATCCAAGATGTGATTACTGGGAGATACTATGAGATTAATAATCACTTTTCTCAAGGGGTGCTGTCACAAGTCTACTGAGATAGCTGAGATTATATCTAAACCCCTTATAATTGCATATAGTGTAGAAAGTTAGGGTATTAGGGGTAATAATATTGGCCTAAGTGGACTACCTTGAGGTCAAATTTGAAATCATGGACAAAAGAATTCGAAAAATTGCCCGAACCGGTTATGCCTCCAAGGGGGTGGTCTATGCATTGACAGGAATTTTAACGCTGGGGGCCGCCATCGGTCTTGGTAGTTCTTCCGAAGGGAAATTGGGCATCTTAAAGTTTTTGGAAGAGCAGCCCTTTGGGAAAATACTTTTGGGGCTGTTGGGCCTTGGATTGTTGTGTTACGCCTTTTGGCGCTTCTTCCAAAGCATTAAAGATCCAGAAGACATGGGTAACAGCGCGAAAGGAATTGGGAAACGCATCGGGTTATTAATTAGCGGATTGGTGTATTTAGGACTAGGAGTCTATGCGTTCTATGAAATATTTAAAGAAACTAACCAGGGGACAAATGGAAAAGTAAATATGCTCCCTTCGGAATCCCTTCCGTACCTCTTTTATGCAATTGCTGCCGGAATTGCCATCAAAGCCATTTTTCAGTTTGTACAAGCATTTAAAGGCGATTTCTTATCGAAATTTCATTTGAATACCTTATCCAACAGGAAGACCATTAAAAGCATCAAATGGCTGGGCTATGCTGGCTTAATTTCCAGGGGAATCGTAGAGGGCATCGTCGCTTACTTCTTCTTTAAGGCAGCAGATACGGCTAGTCAAGAGTCAATAAAAGGCACTTCAGAGGCGTTTTCCTTCTTGCGTCAAAATTCTGAAGGTCCTTGGCTGGTGGGTTTGGTAGCTTTTGGACTCATCTGCTATGGTGTTTATATGTTCCTTATGACCAAATATCGGGGATTTAAGGATTAATACCGTGGTCTAGATCAAAACAGGAATAATTCTATGGTCGGGATGGTTTAACAGGAAATTTTGGATGCTAAATAAAAACGGTAGAAAGATACCGGCATAGCTATGCAAAAAAATAAGGGTTCCCATAGAACTATTAAAGTCCTAAAGAAACCCTTAATTAGAAGGGCTTAAACTTATTTGGAATTGTCCATTGGTTTAAACTCTTGATTGCTGAAAGGTGAGAATTCTGGAACCTTAACAACATTATACCCCATGTCTACGGCTAGATGGCATTGGTTACAGCTTATTGTAAGCTGTTTGTAGCTCCTATTAAATAAATCGATATCCTTCTTTTCAATGGCTTTTTCAATACTATCCAAGGCCGGTTCTAACATGCCAATCATTTTAGTTTCCTCTCGGTCTGCTTGAAAGTTGAGAATGCCTTCAATAGCCTCCTCTATTTCGTGCACTTCAAAATCGGCAAGTTGCCAGTTGTGATTTTGTGCTGCAAACCATAGTTTGGCGTGATGTGTTTGTATGCTCCCCATAAAATCCCCAAATCCGGGTTTATAGGTGTTTGCAAGTTTTACTTCTAAACTGTCTATGCGGTTTTGTAAAGTTGTAATTTGGTCTTTCTGCTGATTACATGCAAAAAGTCCAAAGCTTAATAGTATGATTACTAGCTTTTTCATTTTTCCATATGTTAGATGATTCCTTAGCTAAATAGCTTTGCGTAGTGAAGATCGTTTCTTCCTTTTTTTACGTGTTTTGCGAAGATAGCAAATGATTATCGATTTCGTAAAAGTTGGGCTCCCCCATAGACCTGGGCATTTCAATGCAAGGTTATACCATAGGAAGGATTAGCTCTAGGAGGTAGGGCGTAATTAGGGCCGTTAACAAGCCATTAATGCACATGGCTAGTCCGCCATAGGCACCTGCCAACTTACCTTCGTCTAAGGCTCTGGCAGTGCCAATGCCGTGAGCAGCAGTTCCTAGGGCCGCCCCAATGGCATTTTTGTTCCTTATCCCTAAAATACGCAAAATACCAGGGCCAAAAGCATTGCCAAAGATTCCTACCGCAATTACAATCCCAGCAGCAATATAAGGCAATCCGCCAATAATTTTAGCAATTTCCAAGGCTATTGGAGTGGTGACAGACTTGGGTGCCAAGGATCGTATAATGGGTTCGGAAGCGCCAAGTAGCATAGCTAAAAGGCATACGGATAGTACGCTGATGGTGCCTCCAATGACCACCGAAGCTACAAAGGGCAGTAGGTTTAACTTTATCTGTTCGTATTTCTCGTAAAATAATACCCCCAAGGCCACCACGGTAGGCCCTAATAAAAATCCTAAATATTGGCCGCCCACATTGTACGCTTCAAAATCTATATTAAGTAGGAGCAAAAAGCCAATGATGGATACAACGGAAAGCAACACTGGATTGAAAAGTACAAACTTCCATTTACGAGCAATTATTTGGGATAATTGAAATACCAATAAGGTTATAAAAATTCCAAATAAGGGTTGTTGATAGATTTCACTCATCTTTTCCAAATTTTTGTAAGACGATACCAGTTACATACAAGGTGAGGATAGTACTTAATACCGTGCTCACTACTATGGCGACCCAATGCATTTTTAGCATGTCGTAAAAAGTCATTAAGCCTACTCCGTAGGGTATAAAAAATAAAACCATGTATTTTATAAACTGATCCGAGGCAGGCTTCACATCCTTTAATTTAATCACTTTTGTCTTTAAGGCTATAAAAATGGCAACCATGCCAACAATGTTGCCAGCAATGGGAAGATTAAATAGGGAAACTATGACTTCTCCAATTAGTAGGAATAAAAATATATATAGGACTCCTTTAAGCATTTTAATTAATTCTGATTTGGAATTGCACTCCTATTCCGGGAATATTAGAGCGAGTTATACGTAATTTAACAGGTTTATGCGATGGTTGTGAGGTGTATTTCCTTTTAACCTGAATCTTCCTGCTGCGTCCTTCTGTTTCGTACTGTGTTTTAGTTGATGTTGTGCGAACTGCAATTTTACGGGATGTACCCCTATTATCAAAAGAAACCAAAAAAAGCTTTCAAAAAAAAGTTGAAAATAACCTAATTGCGTGCAAGCTAAGTCATTCAAGAACTTCTTGATAGCACCCTATGTTGGCATGGATTTTTCAGTGGAATAAAACTCTTATCATTCAGTTTTTTTTCATGCACGCTTATATGGATTCTTCACGGATAGCCATAGACTTGCCGGTATATGGGTTTTATTGGCTTTAATTACTGCTTACATAGTCATACAAGGTTTTCGATATTCTGGCTAATTGTTCGGTCCCCTTATCAATATCTTTTAAATTCTTAGAAAGTAGTACTAATACATAGGCGTTGCCATCTGGCAAATACACAATTCCCGCATCGTGGTGAACCCCCGTTATAGATCCAGTTTTGTGCGCTACTTTCACCTCTTCGGGTAAATAAAAAGGAATTAGACTCTTATGCTGTTGATCTTTTAAGATGGTGATCATCGCCTCACAATCTTTAGGGGTTCCTGCAGAATTATTTGCGATAGATTTCATTATAACCATTAAATCCTTGGCGGTAGTAGAATTACTTAAGCCTTTTTCATACGCTTTTAGATCTTCAACGCCCCTCAAAACTTCTATGTTTTCTGCGCCTAAGTCTCGCATACTAGCGGTTACCTTTTTAGCATCTACAAGTTCAATTAATACATTGGTGGCCAAATTGCTACTTATCGTAACCATGCTATGCATTAAATCTTTGAGCGCTACTTTACTGCCAATTTGATTGTAGATAATATCGTCACTATCATCGTTTATGTCCATACGGTACAAGCTGCCATCTACAATGCTTTTAAATTCATTTTTCAAAACAATAGAATCTTGAAGATTTATTTTCCCTTGGCTAGCCTGCTTAAATAATTCGATCATCACAGGCACTTTCATGGTGCTGGCTGCATGAAACTTCTCGTCAACATTTATTAATAAACTGTCTTTGGGTTTAGATAAGCTATAAAATGCAACAGCAACGGTACCGTCTATGGAGTCTATTTGGGCCTGGATGGTCTTTTCTAATTCTTCTTTTTCAGAAGATTTAATGTGACAGGAGGTGATTAAAAGGAATAGGGAAGTTAGAGCGATGGCTAAAATAGGTTTCAATGATTTCATGGTTATTGATTAGTTTTTTTTATACCGATAAAGGATTGATGAAAATAAACTTTTAAGCTGGATTTTGAGCTAAGTAATATAGGAAGAAATTGGCTTTGGGGTGTATCTCAAAAAAAGGTTGATAGTTTATTTCAAATGAGCGACCTTATTTTTTGTAAATTAAAAGCAACTACAAAAAGTTTATGTTAGGAATGGATTAAAATCCGAGCTACAACTGTTGATGAATTAAATATTTAAAAACCCATCATCTATGAAAATCGCCATACTTTCCGATATCCACGACAACATCTGGAACCTTCAAAAAGCCTTGGCCATGCCAGCGCTACAAGCTACTGAAGCGATGCTGTTTTGTGGTGACCTCTGTTCGCCTTTTATAATACATTTATTAGGGCGTTCGTATTCCGACCCAGTTCACATGGTCTTTGGTAATAACGACGGGGATGTTGCTGCTATTATGCGTAACTCAAAGAAATATTCCCATATTCACATTCATGGGGAATATTTTAGAAGTCTTTTAGGTGGAATTTCCTTGGCCATGAATCACTACCCCGATAAAGCTAGGACAATCGCCGAGAATGGGGGATTCGATGTGGTGTGCTATGGCCATAACCATATCGTAGTAAACGATGAAATGGTAGATGACACCCTACTTATTAATCCCGGGGCCATCATGGGTTTTCACGGAGGGGATCTGGTGGAAATCCCTGCAACCTTTATGGTGTTGGATACCGTTTCACTAAAGGCGGAAGTTTATCACCTATAAATGGAAGGTTACAGTGTAATTGGCTGTTGATATTTAAATAAACCATCGTTTCTCCAAGTCCTTAAATAAGAAGACTGCGGTCTGTCTGAGGTGGCTGGTTTTGAGTAGATGGAGTAGTATGCTTAATAAAAATGGAAGGATCATTTATTGAAAAATAGTGGATTTATAACGGTCGGGTTATATTTTGAAGAATCTTAGGCAAGAAAGTGATTCTTGGGCAGGCTGGGCCTAAGCCCGTAAAATCGGATAGTTCAACCTGAGTTAGCTTAGCAACTTTATATCTATACCTCACAAACTGCCCAATGGTGCTTTCTCTATCCCACTTCATTTTATTATACCTTTTAGGGTATAAAAAGGGGTAGTAGATAGGTATTACACCCGTTTGGGTATAAATGAGAAAATTACCTTCGTAAAACATGTAGTTTGATAATGGAGATAATAAAGGAGTTAATATAACTTGGTGTTTTTTAGTAGGATCCCTGTCACAACTGAAAAAAGAGGATGTATAAAAGCCGGTTTACGAAGTATTATAAATTGGTTGGCAACTGGTTGGAATGATAGCAAAAAAACCGTAACACTTCATTTAAAAAGTTGTTACGGCATGTCTTCGTACTCGAGGCGGGAATTGCCTATCGGCGAGTCCCATTCAAACGTGTTGATAAGATAAGGCCAGTCCTTACAGGACTGCTATTTTTGTTCCTTACATGTATACCCAAATAAATTTGGTACACATGTAGAAACAAAAAAACCAAAGCTTTCACTTTGGTCTTTTCTTCATTCGTACTCGAGGCGGGACTTGAACCCGCACGGCCATAATGGCCATTGGATTTTAAGTCCAACGTGTCTACCAATTCCACCACTCGAGCCTCTGCTGTTTTGCAGGTTTCCACATCTGGTAGAACGTGGAGGTTTAATGAGCGAAAAACGGCCCCTATGCTTCGGGGGAACCCTTTGCCGACATAAATGTCGATGGAGGGCGGTTTTCGTCTTGCGAGCGAAAAACGGGATTCGAACCCGCGACCTCCACCTTGGCAAGGTGGCGCTCTACCAACTGAGCTATTTTCGCCTTTTTCTTTATGAACGTCGCATCCTTCTCGAATGCGGGAGCAAATTTAATATATTTCTACATATTGCAAAGCCTTTTTCACTAAAAAGTATCATATTCTTTCTAATTGGCATAGGATGAGTGGGTTGGGTAATAGCATCTTTCTTTCCTAGTAGGGCCAAAAGAACCTATGCATTCTTCTTTTTAGTGAGCAATCGTTTTATCTCGTTGAGCTTCATTAACGCTTCTACGGGGGTTAAGGTGTTGATATCTAGATGGGTTATCTCTTCTTTGATCTCTTCCAGTAAGGGGTCGTCCAAATTAAAGAAGCTTAGTTGCATCTCATTCTGCACCAATTGCAATTTATCCGTAAGCTCTTCGCTGGAATGTGATTTTTCCAATTTCTTAAGGATATTATTGGCTTTATGGATTACCTGTTGGGGCATTCCCGCCATTTTTGCTACATGGATCCCAAAACTATGCTCACTACCCCCTGGGGTTAGCTTTCGTAAAAAGAGTACGTTATCCTCTAATTCCTTTACCGCTACATTGTAGTTCTTTATACGTTCAAAGGTATTGGTCATTTCGTTGAGCTCGTGATAATGCGTAGCGAAAAGTGTTTTGGCCTTCGCAGGGTGCTCGTGTAAATATTCGGATATTGCCCAGGCAATGGAAATGCCATCATAGGTGCTGGTACCCCTACCTATCTCATCCAGTAAAACCAAACTGCGTTCCGAAAGGTTGTTAAGGATAGAGGCGGTCTCGTTCATTTCTACCATAAAGGTAGATTCTCCCATGGAAATATTATCACTGGCGCCTACACGGGTAAATATTTTGTCTACATAACCAATTTTGGCAGAGGTGGCAGGAACAAAGCAGCCCATCTGTGCCAAGAGGACAATAAGTGCAGTCTGTCTTAATATGGCCGATTTACCACTCATGTTGGGACCAGTAATCATGATAATCTGCTGTTCCTCCCTATTTAGGATAAGGTCGTTGGCAATGTATTCTTCTTCAAAAGGCAATTGCCTCTCAATAACAGGATGCCTACCGCCAACAATAGACAATTCAGTGGAATCGTCCATCACAGGAGCTACGTAATTATTATCAATGGCCAATTGGGTAAATCCGCATAAGCAGTCTAATTGAGCTACTAAGTGGGCATTATTCTGGACGGGAGCAATATACTCTTGCATCCATACCACCAACTGGGAGAACAGTTGCTGTTCTAACTCCAGGATACGCTCTTCTGCCCCCAGTATTTTGGCTTCGTATTCTTTTAGTTCTTCGGTAATATAACGTTCTGCGTTTACCAAGGTCTGTTTACGGATCCATTCTTCCGGAACTTTGTCCTTATGGGTGTTACGCACCTCTATATAATAACCAAAAACGTTATTGGAAGCTATTTTTAGGGAGGTAATACCTGTACGTTCGGTTTCGCGTTCCAGCATTTTGTCCAAGTAATCCTTTCCTGAAAATGCCAAATCCCGTAATTCATCCAATTCCTGGGAATACCCCTTGGCAATTGTTTTTCCCTTAGCAAGGTTTACCGGGGCCTCTTCGTTCAGCATTTTGTTGATCTTATCGCGTAACAACTCGCAACCGTGCAGCTGGTCCCCTAAAAGGGCTAATGCCTCGTTCTTGGTTTTTACGGTCAACTCCTTAATGGGGACAATGGCTTCTAGAGAATTCTTTAACTGCACCACCTCCTTGGGGTTTATTTTACCCGTAGCTACCTTGGAAATTAGTCGTTCCAAATCTCCAATTTGTTTAATGGAGTTTCTCAGTGGATGAAGCACCTCCTCATTGTCCTTTAAATGGCCAATTACCTGGTGTCTCCTGTTAATTTTCTCGATGTTTTTCAACGGTAGGGCCAACCATCTTTTTAACATCCGTCCGCCCATAGGGGATAGGGTTTTGTCTATAACATCTAGTAGGGTTACGGCATTTTGATGGGTAGAATGGTATAATTCCAAGTTTCGGATGGTAAACCGGTCCATCCAAATATGTTCTTCCTCCGCAATACGTTGTAAACTGCTTATGTGTTGTAGCTGTTTGTGTTGGGTATCGGATAGGTAGTGCATTATCACCCCCGCAGCCACAACCCCATGGCTTAAGTGATCTACCCCAAAGCCTTTTAAGCTCTTGGTCTGGAAGTGGTTGGTGAGCGATTCTAAGGCGTAATCTTCCTGAAATACCCAGTCTTCCGTGTAATAAGTGTGGAATTGGGTGCCAAATACAGCGGAAAATTCTTTTCTGTTAGATTTTGATACCAAGACTTCATTTGGGGAGAAGTTCTGCAGTAATTTATCAATCTGCTCCTCATTCCCCTCCGATGTTAGGAACTCTCCGGTAGAGATATCCACAAAGGCAATGCCCAATCGCTTTCTGCCAAAATGGACCGCACAAAGAAAATTGTTGTTTTTCGCCGTTAGGATATCATCGTTCATAGCTACCCCAGGAGTCACCAATTCTGTAACACCCCTTTTTACAATGGTTTTGGTAAGTTTGGGGTCTTCCAATTGGTCGCAAATAGCCACTCGTTGACCTGCTTTCACCAATTTAGGTAAGTAGGTATTTAAGGAGTGATGTGGGAATCCAGCTAATTCTGTCTTATCCCCACCGTTGTTCCGATGGGTAAGGATGATTCCCAAAATTTGTGAGGCCTTAACTGCATCTTCACCAAAGGTTTCATAAAAGTCGCCCACTCTAAACAATAAAAGGGCATCTGGATATTTCACCTTTATGGTGTTGTACTGCTTCATTAAAGGTGTAACCTTTTTTGTCTTTCCTGTATCTCCCAAAAGCGAATTTATTAACTTATTTTTGTGTCCAATCTAAAATAACGAAATTAAGGCTTATCTATTGGAATGCCTACTTTTGTTGATATTTTGAGGATAACTTATTGAAAAAGCGACCGAATTTATTTCCGCTAGGAAGTTAAATGGAGGTGTAATAAAGTAATTGGGAATGCGTAAACTGGAGAATAGTGAATTAGACCGACTTAATGTAGAGGAGTTTAAAAAACAACCAAAGACGCCTATATGTATAGTGTTAGATAATGTGAGGAGTTTAAATAATATTGGTTCTGTTTTTAGAACGGCCGATGCTTTTTTAATCGAAAAAATTTATCTCTGTGGTATTACTGCCACCCCGCCCCATAAAGATATTCATAAAACCGCACTGGGAGCTACAGACAGCGTGGCGTGGGAATACTGTAAGGATGCCTTAGAGGTAGTGGAGAAGCTACAGCAAGAAGGGTATGCTGTATATTCTGTTGAACAGGCAGAAAATGCCAGTATGTTAAACCGCTTTGAAGGGGAAAAAGAGATGAAATACGCCTTGGTCTTTGGAAATGAGGTGAAAGGCGTCTCTCAAAAGGTGGTCTCCAAAAGCGATGGCGTTTTGGAAATACCCCAATACGGAACCAAGCACTCCCTTAATATTTCAGTAAGTGTAGGGATTGTGGTCTGGGACCTGTGGTCCAAGTTACAAGGGGAGTAGATTGGTAGACCTAAACGGATAGCTGTACGGCAAATTGTTGAATCTTGTAGAGGATGTGTTCGTAATCTTCTTTGTTCTTAACAAAATCCAATTCACTTATATCAATGATTAAGTTGTTCTGTTCCGGAAAACTCTTGATGTAGTCAAAATAACCGTGGTTGATTTTTTCCAAATAAGCTCCCTCTATATGTTGCTCGTAACTTCTTCCTCTTTTTTTGATGTTTTGGATGAGTCGTTCCGTATTCTGGTATAGGTAAACAAACATTCTAGGTCTTTGCACCTCCTTATACATCATGTGGAACAATTTGCGGTAGAGGTTAAACTCTTCTTCTTGAAGGGTAACTTTCGCAAAAATCAAGGATTTATGGATGTCGTAATCACTAACCATAAAGTTTTTGAACAAGTCGTACTGAGACGTATCGTCCATGAACTGCTGATACCTGTCGGCCAAAAAAGACATTTCCAAGGGAAACGCAAATCGTGCCGGGTCCTCGTAAAACTTAGGTAGAAAAGCATTGTCTGCAAATCGCTCTAGTACCAACTTTGCATTGTAGTCCTCTCCAATCTTGGTGGCCAAGGTGGTCTTCCCAGCGCCAATATTTCCTTCAATGGAGATGAAATGGAGTTGAGAAAACAACTGTGTTCTGTTGATGTATAATTTATGGGGAGTCCGCACTATTTCACTCTTATCCTTGCATTCCTGCAATAGGTTCCTAGTATCTTTATTAGCGATAGGATGGTAAAATTGTGGTGCTATGTCTGCCAATGGCCGTAATACAAACCTTCTTTTAGAAAGGTTAGGGTGGGGAATCTCCAGGTGTTCTGTTTTAAGGATCTCCTTGTCGTAATATAGAATGTCCAAATCCAAGGTCCGAGAGGCATAACCACTAATTAGTTTTCGTTCTCTGCCTAATAAAACTTCAATTTGAAGCAACTCCTCCAGTAGTTCCGGGGGTGATAACTGGGTTTCTACACAGATACAGGCATTGTAAAATGGATCCCCGTCAAAACCCCAAGCGGGAGTTTCGTACACATGGGAGGTCTTGGTAACCTTTCCAACACGGGAATTGATTTGGAATATTCCATCTTGTAAAAGGTGGAGTCTATCCCCTAAATTGCTCCCGAGGGAGATGTATGTAGTGGTGCTTGGGTTCATCTTAGGCAGGCAAAGTAAATAAAAGAAATCAACTTCATAAAAGGAATGTTATTAACAAAGCGGTAAAACGCATTAAGAATGGGAGCGTTTTGGGCTGGTAACCCCCTAGATTGGCAGGGTGTCTTTGCTTGTAATAAAAAGATGGACCATAAATATTTTGTAAGAATTTTAAATAACATAAAAATCCTAATAACTATCTTTGTGAGTTATCGTTAATTCCTGATTTAAATGAAGTTTTTAAGAAATTTACTAGCCTCTATTATAGGCGGACTTATAGCGTTTGGGATCCTGTTTGTGATGTTTATGGTCTTTATGGCCTTAGTCGGGAATAGGGATGGCACCGTGGGAGTAAAAGATAACTCTGTACTGGAATTACAGTTGCAGTACCCCATCGAGGACTATGTTGGTATGGATGATTCCGACCCATTTGCTGGACTCTTCAATATTAATCAAGGGTTGGATGAGTTGTTGCATGCTATTCGGGTTGCCAAGGAAGATCGGAAAATTAAGGGGATTAGTATCAGTAACAGTGTTTTACTTGCTGGACTTTCTCAAACCCACGCCATACGCAATGCGCTAAAAGATTTCCAGGAAAGTGGAAAGTTTATAGTTGCCTATGGAGATTTCTTTACCCAGAAAGATTACTATCTGGCAAGTGTGGCCAACGAGGTTTTTTTAAATCCTGTGGGGGCTATGGATTTTAGGGGCTTGTCTACTGAGGTGCTGTTCTTTAAGGAGTTGCAGGAAAAAACCGGTGTTAAAATGGAGGTTATTAGGCACGGGAAGTACAAGAGTGCGGTAGAGCCTTTTATTGCCAATGAAATGAGCGACGCCAACAGGAGTCAGATCAAGGAATTATTAGATGCTCTATGGGGCACAGTGCTCACGGATATTTCGGAGAGTAGAGGACTTTCTGTAGATGACCTAAATCAAATAGCGGATACCTTGGGGGCTAGGACTACTACCTATGCTTTAAAATCTGGTTTAATAGATCAATTGGGGCATTACGACGAGTATGAAACAAGGATTAAGGAAAACCTTGGATTGGATTTGGAAGAAGAGATTAACTACGTGGCTTTAGAAGATTACATAAAGACCGCTAAAAAGAAACGCCTCCATACCGGGAAGGATAGGATAGCGGTAATTTATGCCCAAGGGGAAATATGGTACGGCGAAGGAGGACCCAACGTAATTGGGCAAGGAATCATTAACGAGGCCTTAAAAAAAGCTAGGAAAGATGAAAGTGTTAAAGCTATTGTGCTTAGAGTAAACTCCCCAGGAGGTAGTGCGCTTGCCTCCGATATTATCTGGAGGGAAATAGAAATTACGAAGGAAGTGAAGCCGGTCTTGGTCTCTATGGGAGATGTAGCGGCCTCGGGAGGGTACTATATTGCAGCTGGAGCTAACAGAATATTTGCCGAGCCTACTACTATTACCGGATCTATCGGCGTTTTTGGTACGGTGCCCAATGTAAGCGAATTGGCAGAGGATATTGGAATAAATGCTGAGCAGGTGGGGACCAATAAAAATGCAGTGGAGTATTCCTTGTTTAAGCCAATGCAGGAGACTTTTAGGAACAATGTGCAAGAGGGGATAGCGGAGGTGTACAATACCTTCTTAGACCGCGTGGCGGAAGGAAGGGGAATTACCCTAGCCCAAGCAGATAGTTTGGCGCAAGGACGTGTATGGAGTGGGGTAGATGCCAAACGATTGGGGCTGGTAGATGAATTGGGAGGACTGGATGATGCTATTGCCGCTGCAGCAGAGATGGTAGACTTAGAAACGTACCGTATACAGCGTTTGCCCAAGTACAAGTCTGGCTTCGAAAAATTTATGGAAGATTTTGGGGGAACTGGTGCTAAGGGTAAGGAAGCCTTGATTGAAAAGGAAATTGGGGCAGAAGCCTACAAAATTTTAAAGGAAGTGCGCTCGGTTATGGAAAATAAAGGAGTGCAGGCTCGTATGCCCTTTACGTTACAGATTAAATAAAATAATAGAGCTGCCTTGGAGGCAAGGTAGCTCTATTATTTCTTATACCCATATATTGTTGGTAGTTGAGAATGTCACCAAATTTTTGATTCCACGAGGCAAGAGGATATTGCAACTATTCACTTTGGGTTGTTTACATTTGTTCTATCGTTAAACGACAGATATCCCATACAGGTGATTTTGTCATAATCTATGGTGATATTAAAAAATATACAACAGTAATGGAGGAAGGTAGTTTAAAGGAAGCGGATAAGAAACTGGCCTTTAAAATATACCTCTACCTTGGGGCTTTGTTCATCACTTCCCTAGTGGTGTCTAACCTTATATTTCAAAAATTTTTTTATTGGAATCCTTTTGGGGATTTCACGGTTTTTGGGGCGCCATTGTTCGAGATTTCGGTGGGAGTATTGCCCTATCCTATCACCTTTTTAATAACAGATCTTATATCGGAGATTTATGGAAGGAAAAAAGCGAACCAGGTGGTGACCGCAGGGATTTTTGCCTCCATTTTTTCCATGGGAATTGTTTTGGTGGCTAATTTTGTACCAGCAATAGACGGCTCTCCAGTAAACGATCAGGTGTTTAACCAGGTGTTTTCGCTTTCTCCTATTGCGGTTATCGCCTCTATGATGGCTTATCTGTTTGCCCAATATATAGATATAGGGATCTACCACTTTTGGAAAAAAATGACGAAAGGAAAGCACCTATGGTTGCGAAACAATTTTTCAACCTTTCTTTCTCAGTTTATAGATACCTTTACGGTGGTGGGGCTTTTGTGTGTTTTTGGGGTGCTCCCATGGCATATGTTTTATGGCCTAGTGATTAGCGGGTTTGTTTTTAAGGTAATTGTAGCTTCCTTGGACACCCCTTTTCTCTATTTTTTCGTATATCTATTTAGAAAGCGATTTAAATTGGATGTAAATCAGGAATTAAAGATATAAGGATAATAAAATTGGCTTTTTACGGTTCTGAGGGTGCGGCCCTGTAACCGGTGCT
This sequence comes from Arenibacter lacus, assembly GCF_008711145.1. NCBI lineage: Bacteria > Pseudomonadati > Bacteroidota > Flavobacteriia > Flavobacteriales > Flavobacteriaceae > Arenibacter > Arenibacter lacus. Next base: position 28,447 of record NZ_VVIN01000024.1, on the reverse strand, counting down.
GCAATGGTCTGTAAAGATTAACGGCAAGAGATTGTTACCTGCAAAAACAATAGGCGTGCCCTGAGACTGAATTGGGTTGCCTTGAATGAGCCAATATTGAAATTGAAATAGGCAATTAAGTTAGTTGCTCAAGATTATCTTGTAAAAAAATAGGTTTATAAAATGAAAAATAAGGTTTTAAAGGTTATTGGAGGTATTCTTTTGATAGTCGTTTTGTTGCTAATTGCAACCCCATTTTTCTTAAAGGGAAAAATTGCGGACATTATTAAAAATAAAGTAAATAGTAGTATTAACGCGTCGTTCGATTTTTCCGATGCAGATCTTACCTTGTTTTCTAGTTTCCCGTATGCTAGGGTTACCATGAAGGATATAACCCTTATTAATAGGGCTCCCTTTGAAGGGGATACTTTGTTTGCTGCCAAGGGAGTGACACTTAATATGTCTATAAAAGAACTGTTGAAAGACGCTTCCGAGCCCATAATATTAAAGAGCCTTAAGGTGGATGGGGGTAGATTAAATATAAAGGTTGATAAGGAAGAGAACGCCAATTATGATATTGCCTTGGAGGAAACTGGAGGGCAGGAAACAGTTAGTGTCGATCCCTCCCAAAGCCAATTTACCTTGTCTTTGGAGTCCTATGAAATTAAAGATGCTATTATTCAATATGGGGATGCTTCCACAGGAATATTCCTTACGGTGGAGGAGATGAACCACATGGGGACGGGCGATCTGTCCTTGGCTACTTCAGAGCTAGATACGGAAACCAGTGGACGGGTATCTTTTGTGATGGATAGTACCCAGTATCTAAATCGAAATCCCGTTAAGCTAAAGGCGCTGATTGGGATAGATCTTAAAGAAAACAAATATACTTTTTTGGAGAATGAAGCTCTTGTAAATCAATTGCCTCTTGTTTTTGATGGGTTTGTAAAGTTAAACGAGGATAATCAGGAAGTGGATATTAGCTTTAAAACACCTTCCTCCGATTTCAAGAACTTTTTAGCTGTGATTCCAGAGGTGTATTCCAAAAACATAGAAAAGGTGACCACTACCGGGAATTTTACGGTAGAAGGGGAGTTTAAAGGTGTGGTGGATGAGAAACACATTCCTAAATTTAAAATCGATATCAACTCTGAGAATGCTTCCTTTAAATACCCCGATTTGCCAAAATCGGTCAGGAATGTTTTTATTGATACAGAGATAGCCAATACTACTGGGATAACAGAAGACACCTTTGTAGATATTAGAAGGCTGTCTTTTATGATAGATGAGGATAAATTTAATATGGTTGCCAAAATTCGTGATTTAATGGGCAATACTAAAGTAGATGCGCAGGTAGATGGTAAAATGAATTTGGCAAATATATCTAAAGCCTATCCAGTGCCTTCGGGAATGGATTTGAAGGGTGTTTTGAATGCTGATATCGCTACTGCTTTTGATATGGCCTCCATAGAGCGCAAGGAATATGCGAAAACTAGAACCAAGGGCACCCTTTTATTGAAGGATTTTGAATATAAATCCGATGAAATTCCGAGTCCCGTTATACTGCAGTCCACCGCGGTTTCCTTTAATCCTACTACGGTAAGCCTTACGGAGCTAAAAGGGAAAACTGGGAATACAGATTTTGATGCTACGGGTACCATCGATAACCTGTTGGGCTTTATGTTCAATAATGAAAAGGTGGAAGGTAGGTTTAACCTAAAATCGAATGTCTTTGATATTTCAGATTTTATGGTAGCCACTGACGAGGGAGAAAATAAAGGGGAAGAATTAGCAGCCTCTAGTTCCTCAGTTCCTTCCGAGGAAAAAATCAAGATTCCGTCGTTTTTAGATTGCACCATAAATGCGAGTGCCAATACCGTGGTCTATGACAACCTGAGATTGAAAGATGTAAAGGGAACACTCAAAATAAAGGATGAAACGGCTACTCTCTCTAATATGTCCTCTTCTCTGTTTAATGGGATCTTGGCGGTTAATGGAGAGGTGTCTACCAAAGGGAAAACACCCACCTTTGCCATGGACTTAGGGATGAATAATTTTAGTATAGCGGAAACGTTTAATGGGCTAGAGATGTTTAGGACTTTGGCTCCTATAGCTAAAATACTACACGGTGCCATGAATTCCGAAGTGCGTATTTCGGGGAATTTAAAGGACGATTTTACCCCTAACTTATTGTCCGTAACAGGAAGTATATTGGCAGAGTTAATGACAAGTAAAATTGATGCCAAGGATGCTCCGTTGCTGTCTGCCCTGGATGGGAAGTTGAATTTTTTAGATCTAGAAAACCTAAATTTAAAAAATTTAAAAACCGATCTAAATTTTGAGGACGGGGTAGTAAAAGTAAAACCATTTACGCTTAACTATAAGGATTTTGCTATTGATGTTGCGGGAAGCCATTCTTTTGATCAGGAATTAAATTATAGAGCCACCATTCAGGTGCCAGCCAAATATCTAGGGAAAGAGGTTGAGCAATTAATGGCACGCATCAACGAGTCGTCCCTAGAGGAGCTCACAGTTCCGGTTACGGCAACTATAGGTGGGGCTTATACCAATCCCAAAATCAGCACGGACCTAGCCTCTGGTATTAAGAATATTACGGCGCAGTTGGTAGAAATAGAGAAGCAAAAACTAATTAATAAAGGAAAGGATAAGGCGAAGGATGTTATTGGTGATATCCTTGCCAAGAATCAAAAGAAAACGGATTCTACCAAGAAAGAGAATGCCGAAAAGGTGAAGGATGTTTTAGGCGGAATTCTTGGTGGCACCACTAAGAAAAACGATACGGTCACCAAAAAAGATTCCGTGGAGACAGGTAGTAGAGAAGCACAAAAGGAAGCACAAAAAGAGGCTGCTAAGAAAATACTGGGCGGCCTCTTTGGAAAGAAAAAGGAACCAACGGAGGAAACAAAAAAGGATTCTGTTAATTAAATTCTAGTGACACCACTGAACCCTCGTTGCTACGAATGTTAAAGACCGTATTGTCTTCAAAAATAAGATATTGACCCTTAATCCCTTTTAGGACCCCCTGGTAAGCAGGGGTCTTGGTTAGGTTTAGGCTTTTAACCTTGGTGGGGTATTGAAGCACAGGAAACTCTAATTGGGTTTCCTGCTTGTTTTCCAAGTAATATTCCAAGGCCTCTTCAGGTAGGTATTGCTTTAGTTTGTTGCGGACTTCTACCAGGTCTTCGTCTACCACGTTGTTGGTGAGCATTTTGCGCCAGTTGGTCTTGTCGGCCACATGGTCTTTAAGTGCTACCTCCGTAATTCCGGCCAGATACCTGTTGGGAACCTCCACTATTTCTATAGCTTCATGTGCTCCCTGGTCTATCCATCTTGTAGGGACCTGGGTTTTTCTTGTTACGCCCACCTTAATGGTACTAGAATTGGCTAAATAGACAATGTGTGGCTGTAGCTGAACTTTTTTTTCATACTCAAGATCCCGATCCTCTTGGTCTAAATGCGCGGTACTTAGCTCTGGACGCATAATCCATTCCCCGGCCGAGGGGATGTCGAAAAAACAAGTCCTGCAAAATCCTTGTCGGTAAATGGGGCGTTCTTCGCCGCAATTTAAGCATTGGTATCCAAGATGTTGTATCTTGAGCTCCTTATTGAGTACCTGGTTCATATTTAAGAAATCGCCATCAAATAGTAAGTAGTATTGAATGGGTTCTCCTATTTCTGTTTCCATCTTTCTTAACACTCCCTGGTACTGCATATAACTTTTCTTATGTAAATTCTATTTGATTATGAATTCAATTAAAACTATTTTTAGCTAAAATAAAAAAATAACTTCCCGTCCTTAAATTCGGGATAAAGATACCTAAAAATGCCCATACCCCTATTTAATTCAATTGCTTCCTGGTTATTGAAAAAGCGGTACCATCAGATAGAACTTTTTTTAAAATATCCGGAGGAAGTTCAGGATGAGGTGTTGCATCAATTGCTGTCCATTGCCGAAGGTACCGAAGTGGGTAAGCAATACGGATTCAACTCCATTTCCAATTATGAGGCCTTTGTAGAGCGTGTGCCTATCACCACCTATGAAGAGGTAGAGCCTATGATAGAACGGACTAGAAGAGGAGAACAGAATATTTTTTGGCCCACTAATATAAAATGGTTTGCCAAAAGTAGCGGGACTACCAACGCCAAAAGTAAATTTATTCCAGTGAGTACGGAATCTTTGGAGGATTGCCATTATAAATCGGCCAAGGATCTACTTTGCCTATATCTGAATAACAATGAGAACTCCCAGCTTTTCACCGGTAAAGGACTTCGGTTGGGAGGTAGTACGGAGGTGTATCAGGACAACGGTACTTTCTTTGGGGATCTTTCTGCTATTCTTATAGACAATATGCCTTTCTGGGCAGAACTTAGCAGTACGCCTAGTAATAAGGTGTCCCTTATGAGCGAATGGGAGTGCAAGTTGCAGGCAATTATTAAAGAGAGTATTCAGGAGAATGTTACCAGCTTGGCGGGCGTGCCTTCTTGGATGTTGGTATTGTTGAACCAAGTATTGGAAGAAACGGGGAAACAGCACTTATTTGAGGTTTGGGAAAACCTAGAAGTGTATTTCCACGGAGGTGTAAGCTTTAATCCGTATAAGGATCAGTACCAGGCCATGCTCCCTAGAAAAAGCTTTAATTATTACGAGATTTATAATGCTTCGGAGGGCTTCTTTGCTATACAGGATAGGAACAATTCCGATGATCTTTTGTTGATGTTGGATTATGGTATATTCTATGAGTTTATACCTATGGATACCTATGGCAGTGCCCAGGAAACCACCGTCCCCCTTTGGAATGTTAAGCTGAATACCAATTATGCCATTGTAATTACTACTAATGCCGGACTTTGGCGCTATAAGATTGGGGATACCGTTCGCTTTACCTCCCTAAACCCTTACAGGATAAAGGTTACTGGAAGAACCAAACATCATATTAATGTTTTTGGGGAAGAGTTGATTATAGAGAATGCAGAGGAAGCGCTTAAGCAGATCTGCAAGAAGACCGGTGCAGAAATTATAGACTATACCGTAGCGCCCATATTTATGGTGGGGAATGATAAGGGGGCTCATGAATGGATCATAGAATTTAGAAAGGAACCAGAAGAACTGGCATCCTTTGTGGAGTTCTTGGATAACTCCCTGAAATCATTAAATTCGGATTATGAGGCAAAGCGATATAATAACATTACCCTGCGCTTGCCCAAGGTTCATATTGCTCGGGAGAACCTATTTTACGATTGGCTGAAATCTAAAGGAAAATTGGGTGGCCAACATAAGATTCCCAGACTGTCTAACACACGGGATTATATCGAGGAATTACTTCATATGAACAAATAAATAAGGTATGTAAGTAAAAAAATCACAACTTGTTTCCGCAATAGTACTCTCCCCCGTTTTTAATAATTTAAATTAATTGTTATGGCGAAAAAATTAGTGATACTTTCGGACAAGTGGGGCTCAAAAAAGGGCTTGTGGATTACCTCTTATTTAGGATATCTTCAGCAATATTATGACATATCTTATTACGACATTCAGGAATTAGCCAATATTCATTTAGAAGTGAATTCAGATGAGAACGTAGGTAAGGCGTTTGATGAGGGTGGCATAGTAACTGCTGCAGCACATTTGGTAAAGAATGTAACAGAACCTAGTCACTTTTTAGCCTTTGGTATGGGAGGCGTCATTGCTTGGAAGGCCGCTCTAAAAGGGCTTCCAATGAAATCATTATATGCTATTTCCAGTACAAGATTGGAAAAGGAGTCTCAGGCTCCTACGGCCGATGTTAAGCTTTTGTATGGCGAGTGTGATATGTGTAAGCCATCCCAACAGTGGTTGGCTCAGATTGGGGCTAAGACCGAAATAGTAAAAGGTTTTGGGCACGACCTCTACTCCGATGAGAAAATTATAATCAAGGTGTGTCAAGAATTATTGACCAAAATCACAAAAAAACAGTTTGTCGCTTAACCTAGGGCTTAGGTTTGTACCCTCGCTTGTCCCTTGTTGCATCAACTTACATAGAAAGGCTGTCTCCCATTGTTGTGAGATGGCCTTATTGCCGTTTGGGTGTAAGAGGTCTATGCTTCTTGGGCGCAGGTAGATCTATTGGCTCAGTGAGGGAAGGGGCAGCACCTATCTGTTTAAGTGATCTAGGGGAGGGGCCTAATATAGAGGGGTAGGTAATATGGATTAATCCTTATAAAGAAAAAAGCAGTCTTAAGAGACTGCTTTTAATTTATTGATTGTTTCGTAAGAGAGCTTATCCTCTGCATAGGATTTAGTTACCTTAAAGGTAGTTTCTTCCGAGCTGGGCAACTCAAACATGGCATCGGTAAAAATGGCCTCACAAAGAGAACGAAGTCCCCTTGCTCCCAATTTGTACTCAATGGCTTTATCTACGATGTAGTCTAATGCTTCATCAGTTATTTCAAAAGAGATATCGTCCATATTGAACAATTTTTCATATTGCTTTATGATTGCATTCTTGGGCTGGGTTAAAATGGCCCTTAAGGTCTTTTTATCCAAGGGGTTCATGTGTGTGAGAACAGGCAATCTTCCTATGATTTCCGGAATTAGGCCAAAATCCTTTAAGTCTTTCGGGATAATATATTGTAGAATATTCTCCTGATCTAACTTTTCCTCGGCCTTGGAAGCGCTGTAACCAACAGCTTGCATATTCAGTCTTTTGGTAATAAGACGTTCAATACCGTCAAAGGCCCCTCCGGCAATAAACAGGATGTTCTCTGTATTGACCTCTATAAACTTTTGGTCTGGGTGCTTACGGCCTCCTTTTGGGGGTACGTTTACTACCGTTCCTTCCAAAAGCTTAAGCAATCCTTGCTGTACGCCCTCTCCAGAAACGTCTCTGGTGATAGATGGGTTGTCGCTTTTACGGGCTATCTTATCTATTTCGTCAATAAATACAATCCCTCGCTCTGCCCTTTCTAAGTTGTAATCCGCAGCCTGCAGTAAGCGGGTAAGGATACTTTCTACGTCTTCCCCAACATAACCTGCTTCTGTAAGTACCGTAGCGTCTACTATGGTTAAAGGTACATTAAGCATTTTGGCAATGGTTTTAGCCATTAAGGTTTTACCGGTACCGGTTTGCCCTGCCATTATAATATTACTCTTTTGGATCTCTATGTCGTCTTCCTTGCTCTTTGGTTGTAACAATCGCTTATAGTGATTGTAAACTGCAACAGACATTACTCTTTTGGTTCTGTCCTGACCAATAATATAGGTGTCTAAAAACTCCTTGATCTCCAAAGGCTTTTTTAGGGTCAATTCGGAAGATAGGTCCTGATTTTTTGTTTGTTTGGATTCTTCGGCCACAATACCATGTGCCTGTTCTATACAACGGTCACAAATATGGGCGTCTAAACCTGCAATCAATAAATTGGTTTCCGGTTTTTTTCTTCCACAAAAAGAGCATTCTAAATTTTCTTTTGCCATATCATTTTATCACTTTCAATAATAGAAACGAACTTGTTCGTTTTTTTCTGTTCTGCATCTATGGGCAAAACTTTATTTTCCTAGCAGTTAGTCGGTCTTATTCGGTTTCCCTTACCAAGATTTCATCAATCATGCCATACTCCATGGCCTCATTGGCTTTCATCCAGTAATCCCGGTCGCTGTCCTCGGTAACTTTTTCTAGTGGCTGTCCAGAGTGTTTTGAAATTATTTGGTACAGCTCATCTTTTAGTTTTAAAATTTCCCTTGCGGTAATTTCAATATCACTGGCTTGGCCTTGCGCTCCGCCTAAGGGTTGATGAATCATAACCCTAGAGTGGGTAAGTCCACTGCGTTTTCCTTTTTCGCCAGCACATAATAGGATGGCTCCCATAGAAGCAGCCATTCCTGTACAAATAGTGGCTACATCGGGTTTTATGAACTGCATGGTGTCATAGATGCCCAATCCGGCATATACACTTCCACCAGGAGAGTTGATGTATATTTGAATGTCCTTGGATGCATCGGTACTTTCTAGGAAAAGCAATTGCGCCTGCACTATGTTTGCTACCTGATCATTGATACCTGTACCCAAGAAGATGATCCTATCCATCATAAGTCTGGAGAAGACATCCATTGCTACCGCATTTAGCTGCCTTTCCTCTATGATGTTAGGGGTTAGGTTAGTGGGGTACATGCTATTGAGAATGTTGTCATAGTACATGCTATTGATCCCGTGATGGTTAATAGCGTAGTTTTTAAATTCTTTCCCGTAATCCATATTTTTTATTCGAGGTTTTATAAGATAAAAAAAGTGTCGAAAATAATATTCCCGACACTGTAAATATACTTATTTTTCGTGTAACTTAACATTAACCGCTGTTAAGGAGGGGCCAAAACTATCAAGGTCTTGGCCTTTCCCAAGCAGTATGTTTGTTTTTAACGGAATTGGACTTAATTGCCGTAAGCTTCCTTTACAAAGTCTTCAAAAGTAACTTCCTTAACTTTCAGGTTGGCTTTCTCCTTGTAAAGGTTCAATAATTTTTGGCTCATCAATTGCTCGCTCAACCTTTTTACTTCCTCTTGGTTGGAAAGTACTCTGGCAGCAATATTGTCTAATTCCTCTTCTTTTGGATCTAACTGGCCAAATTGAGCCATTTGTTGCTTGATAAATCCTTTGGCATACTCTTTTAATTCTTCAAATTGAATTTGAATGTCATTTGCCTCTATGATTTTTCCTTCAATCAACTGATAGCGTAATCCCTTTTCAGATTTTTCAAATTCTTCAGCAGCTTCTTCCTCGGTTAATGGTTTTTCGCCTGTAGTCTGAATCCATTTGGTTAAAAATTCTGTAGGAAGGTCAAACTTTGTGTTTTCAATAAAGTGCTCGGTAATGTCGTTAAGCAACTTTTGATCGGACTGCTGCTCAAATTGCTTTTCCGTATCTTCCTTGATTCTGTTTCTTAACTCTTCCTCGGAAATAATGGTTCCCTCTCCGTAAAGTTTGTCAAACAACTCCTGATCCAATTTGGCAGGCTCTGTTTCGTTTATTTCCTCAATGGTGAAAGTAACCTCTATGTCTAAATCTTTAGCTTTTTCTGCTTCAATGCCTAAAGCACCTCTCAGTAAATGCTCTTCCTTAAACAAATCCTTTGTTTTAAGGGTTACTGCATCTCCAACTTTTTTACCCAATAGACTGTCTATGGCTTCCTTGCTTTCAATCTTTTCGATTTCTATAACAGTCTTGTTTTCAATCTCCTCGGCCTCGTTGGTGAACGTACCGCTCACTTCATCTTTATTGCCTACTTCGGCCTTGCTGATAAGTTTACCGTATTGCTTCTGAAAACGCTCTATTTGTTCATCAATCATTTTGTCATCAGCAACAATCTTGTAGTGGGTTAAGGCTTCCTTAGTCTTAAGATCTACCTCGAAAGAAGGAGCTAGGCCCAATTCAAATTCGAATGCAAAGTTTTCGGCATCCCAATCAAAATTGTCTTGTTGCTTAGGTAATGGATTCCCTAAAACGTCTAACTTCTCTTCGGTAAGATATTTGTTTAGGTTGTCTTGTAGCAGTTTGTTTACCTCATCTACCAAAACAGCTTTTCCATATTGCTTCTTGATCAACCCCATAGGAACCTGTCCTTTTCTGAATCCAGGGATATTGGCTTGCTTTCTGTAGTCCTTTAATATAGTCTCTACCTTGTCTTGATAATCCTCCTTGGATACCGCAACGGTTACTACTGCATTTAGTTCGTCTATCTGCTCTTTAGTGATATTCATGTGTTATCTGTATTTTGCTAAAATAAAATGGGATGCAAAAGTACTGTATTTTATAATTTTCAACAAGTTTTTAAACCACTGAATGTCAAAAAGGTATCTTAAAGTTTTTTGTCGTCGTTTAGAAGCTTATAAAATATAGATTGCAAGAAGGATAGCAATAGGCTAAAAAGGAGTGCCCACCAGATATTCCCTACCACAAAACCGTCAACTAGGCTATCTGTTAAAAGGATAATTATAGCGTTGATTATTAGTAGGAAAAGTCCAAGGGTGAGAATGGTTACCGGTAGGGTGAGTATAATTAGGATGGGTTTAACAATGAAATTCAATAATCCCAGTACTATGGCTACTATAATGGCGGTAGTGTAGCTGGCTACTGTTACTCCAGGTAAAATAGCGTCTAAAATAACTATGGCAACGGCGGTAAGAAGTATTCTTAATAGTAGTTTCATGATTTGTTTGTGGGTTAAATAGGGTTAATCTACTTTATGATAATAAAAATAATCATTTTTTTAAAGGAAGCATCCCCCCGGCATTCAATATTGCGGTAAAAAGCATCTTGGTTCCTAGGAGTGGGGGTGGAGTGGGTTAGGGATAAAATACAGGAAATGTTTTATCCCTAACCGTGTCCAAATTGGTTATTGGTAAAATGATGCACGTTGCCTGTAGCACTTAGGCATGCTGCATGTTAAATCTTGGGAGCTATTCTTTAAAAAAGGGGATGGATTTAGCCAAAAACTCCTTCGGGTTTTCCGCGTGTAGCCAATGGCCGGCATTGCTTATGGTCTCCACGCTTGCCCTTGGAAAATGTTTTTGAATAGCTCTTGTATCATCATCGGTAATGTAGTCAGATTTATCTCCCCTAAGGAATAAAGTGGGCCCTTCATAGGAGTCCGTGGCCCCTATGTTTGTGCCAATTTCCTCCATGCGTTCGCTTAGTACCTCTAAATTAAACCTGAAATCTAAGACTCCTTTTTCTGCCCAATAAAGGTTTTTTAGTAAGAACTGCCTAACTCCAGGTTGGGTGATATACCTTGTTAAGCGATCGTTGGCTTCCTGTCTAGACGAAATTTCGCGAACTTTTATAGCCTTTAGTCCGCTAAGAATTTCCTGGTGGTGTGGCGGATAGTATTTAGGTGCAATATCGGCAACTAGTAGTTTTTTTACCTTCTCTGGGTGTGTACAAGCAAATTGCATGGCTACTTTGCCGCCCATACTATGTCCTAATAGGATAGCACTACTTAAGTTGTGATGTTCCATATAGCGGTTTAAGTCTTCTGCCATCACATCGTAATTAAACGTTGTGGCATGAAAACTTTTACCGTGGTTGCGTTGGTCTATCAAATGTACTTCAAAGCCTTCCTCCCCGTATTGTTTTCCTAGGGTTTTCCAGTTGTCCAGCATTCCTAAAAATCCGTGAAGGATAAGAAGGGGTTCTCCTGCTCCTATGATGTTGGAATGTAATACCTCCATGTTTTACTTTAATTTATTTAGATACATATTTACTACGTTCTCTAAGCCTAGGTAGAGCGACTCCGAAATTAGGGCATGGCCAATAGAGACCTCCAGTAAGTGAGGAACACTTTCTTTAAAGTACTGAATATTGTCCAGGCTTAGGTCGTGCCCAGCATTAATGCCCAACCCTAGTTGATGTCCAATATTGGCTGCTTCCGCAAACGGAAGTACCCCCGTCTTATTCCCGTTTTCGTAGGCAACGGCGTAGCTTTCTGTATATAATTCGATGCGATCCGTACCTGTTAAGGCAGCGCCTTCCACCATTTTAAGGTCTGGGTCTACAAAAATAGAGGTGCGTATGCCATTGCTTTTGAAGGTGTGGATAACCTCTTTTAAAAAGTCTTTGTGTTTTATAGTGTCCCAGCCTTCATTGGAGGTAATGGCATCTGCGTCATCAGGAACCAGCGTAACCTGGGTGGGCTTTAATTCCAATACAAGGTCAATAAATTTAGGAATAGGGTTCCCTTCTATATTGTATTCTGTGGTAACTACCTTTTTTAGGTCCCTAGCATCCTTGTAGGTAATATGCCTTTCGTCTGGTCTAGGGTGGATGGTGATCCCTTGCGCGCCAAAAGCCTCAATATCTTGGGCGGCTTTTACAAGGTTAGGAACGTTGCCTCCCCTCGAGTTTCTAATTGTAGCAATTTTATTTACGTTAACGCTAAGCTTTGTCATAACTTACTTCTATGTTTAAAAGACAAAAATACAAATTAGGCATACCTTTTGTTCCTTTTAAAGTGAAAGAATTTATCTGAAGGGCTAGCGGGGCGAGCTTCCTTGGGTAATGAGCTTGGAAAGTGGTTTCCGGCCTTTCCTAAAAACAGAATGCAATGCGTGCTAAAAAGTGGTGAGAAGTTGATGCTCTGGGCAAGATTACTTGTTTCAACTTTGGCGCTAAGGATTTTTTATTAGTATTTTGCATTATAATAGAAGTAGAGAGATGCAGATTCAAGAAAGCATATTAACAATATTGCCGGTATTTAAAGTGACGGATTCGATGAAAGAAGCGATTCAGTTCTTTGAACAGACCACCTATTCCCATGTAGCAGTAGTGGATAAAGGGGTCTATATAGGAATGTTGGAAAAAAATGACCTGGAAAGTTATAGCCCGGATAAGATCATTGAGGTAGATAGGTATCAGTTAGCTACATTTTTAGTGAGGCCAGAGGCTACTTGGTTAGATGCTTTGGCAACGTTTTCTAAAAACGAAGCCAATCTTGTGCCGGTAGTAGACAATGCAGGGAAAGTGATGGGGTATTATGACCTTATAGATATCGTGAATCTGTTTATTGATACCCCGTTTTTTACAGATCCTGGAGGGATTCTGGTATTGGCAAAAGGGATTAAGGACTATTCGTTTAGTGAGATTGCACAGATTGTAGAAAGCAATAATCTAAAATTGATCGGAGCCTTTATTACGGACAGTAGGAGTGATGTAATACAGATTACCATAAAGATTAGTGCTACTAATCTAAATGAGGTGATCCAAACCTTTAGACGATATAACTACACAATTTTATATGGTAATGATGACGATCAGCTGCTGGAGAACCTAAAACAACGATCCGATTATCTGGATAAATACCTTAACGTTTAACAATTATGAAGGTAGCCGTTTACGGAATAGCTTACCAAGAGTCTGCTGTAGAATATGTTTTGGAGCTTATAGATGAGTTGCAAAAGGAACAAGCGGAAATTTATTTTGAAGAATCATTTTACAACTTTATAGTGCAGCGTCACAAGGTGGACGACTATCCCACTTTTACAAATAAAGTAGGGTTAGATAAAACCTTCGATATGTTTGTGAGCTTCGGTGGGGACGGTACTATTTTAAGGGCTACTACCTATGTTCGGGATTTGGGAATTCCTATAGTAGGGGTAAATACGGGCCGACTAGGGTTCTTGTCTACCTTTAAAAAGGAAGATGTGCGTAAGGTGGTCCAAGAATTTGTGGCCGGAGCCTATATTATTGAGGAGCGTTGTTTAGTGGAAATCGCCGAGTCTTCCGATATTCCCGAGTTTAAGGAGCTGAATTTTGCTCTGAATGAGATTACCGTGAGTAGAAAGGATACCACCTCTATGATTACTATAGAAACCTATCTTAATGATGAATACCTAACCTCCTATTGGGCAGATGGATTTATAGTTTCTACCCCAACAGGATCTACCGGGTACTCCCTAAGTTGTGGAGGTCCCGTTATGGCGCCCTCGGTAAAGTCCTTTGTCTTAACCCCTATTGCCCCGCATAACCTTAACGCCAGGCCCTTGGTTATATCAGACGATACAGTAATCCGACTAAAAGTTTCCGGAAGGGCCAAAGGACATTTGGTATCTTTAGACTCCCGGATTGCTACCGTACCCAATGGGAAAGAAATTTTGGTGCGTAAGGCTCCCTTTACAATTAAAATGATAGAGTACACCTCGGAGAGTTTCCTAAAAACACTTAGAAATAAATTGTTGTGGGGAGAGGATAGACGTAACTGATTCTTTTCGGTAAACAATAAAAAAGTGCAAAACCAGTTTATCAGGTTAGAACAAGAATGTAATTAATTGATGATCTAAGTGGTTCAATTGGTTATATTTGCAAACTTTTAAGAATTATGAGGTTATTTCCTGTAGTGCTTCTTATATTTATTTTTTCCGGTGCATGGGGGCAAACCTATGAGGTTGGACTCTTTGCAGGGGGAGCAAATAATATAGGCGATGTGGGAAGAACCAATTATATAATGCCCTCCGGACCCGCTTTCGGAGGGCTGTTTAAATGGAATAAGAGTCAGCGTTACGCCTGGAGAGGTAGTGTTATTTATGGAGAGTTTGTAGCCGATGATGCTAAGTCCGATATGCCTTCCAGACAACAACGAGGGTATAGAATGACGAATAGTGTACTGGAGTTCTCTGCGGGACTCGAGTTTAATTTTGTGGAGTATAATTTACATAGGCTGGGGCCGGCATTTACCCCTTACCTATATACAGGAGCTACCTACTTTAGGTACGGGTATCATCATTTTGATGGTTCTGGTGCTTTGCAGGATGTAGGGCAAAAGGACGGGGCCTTTGCAATTCCTATGACCGTAGGGGCAAAGCTTAGAGTGAGTCAGTTTTTTGTGGTAGGGGCGGAGATAGGAGCTAGGTATACCTTTACCGATAATTTGGATGCTAGTAATCCTTCCGGTTCTAATTTTGACGAAAATAAATTTGGAAATATTTATAGTGATGATTGGTATGTTTTTTCTGGTATAAGTTTTACGTATACCTTTGGACGAAAACCATGTCAAGATCCCTTCCAGTAATAGATATATGAGTACTACAACAGAAGGAAATAATAAAGCGCTGCCAAAACATATTGCCATTATTATGGATGGTAATGGCAGATGGGCAAAAAAACAAGGGAAATTACGCGTGTTTGGCCATGAGCATGGCGTAAAAACCGTAAGGAGAACCGTAGAAGACTGTGCAAAGTTGGGGGTGGAATATCTCACCCTATACACCTTTTCTACGGAAAACTGGAACAGGCCTAAGTTAGAAGTAGATACGCTTATGCGCCTTCTAGTCGCTTCCCTAAAAAAAGAACTAGTAACCCTTACCAAAAACAATATTAGGTTAAACACCATAGGGAATATTGCTACCTTGCCCAAAAGGGCGCATAAGGAGTTGTTGGATGTAATGGAGAAAACCAAGGGTAATTCCGGAATGGTATTAACTTTGGCACTTAGCTACGGTGCTAGGGAGGAGTTAAAGACTGCTATTCAACAAATAGCAACCAAAGTTAAAAATAATATAATTTCTATTGAAAATATTGATGAAACCATTATAAATAACCATCTTTACACGCATGATTTGCCTGATGTAGACCTCCTTATACGCACTAGTGGCGAGCAAAGGATCAGTAATTTTCTACTTTGGCAGATTGCATATGCTGAATTTTATTTTATTGATGTATTTTGGCCCGACTTTACGGAACATCACTTATTAGAAGCCATTGAAAATTACCAGAACAGAGAACGACGATTTGGAAAAACAAGCGAACAACTTATCTAGCGGCATGGGCAGAATCATGAGCCTACACTTTTTAACCGCACTTACCTTCTTTTTTTTTACAACCCTAAACTACGCACAGGACCCCTCCTATGAGGATGGGAAAGAATATATCCTTGGTGGTTTGGAGGTCACCGGTCTGCAAAGCTATAACGAGCAGACCGTAAAGACCTATACAGGCCTTAGGATAGGACAGCCCATAACTGTGCCCGGGGATGAGATCAGTGCCGTAATTAATAAATTATGGGGGTTAGAGCTATTTACGGATATTAGCTTTTACATCACCAATATTGAGGACGGTAAGGTGTTTTTGGAGCTCAATATTATTGAGCGGCCCACGCTTACAGATGTAACCGTTTACGGGGTGAAGCAGCGTAGAGTTGCAGAGATTTTAAAGGATACCGATCTTAAAAAAGGTAAAAAGATTACCGAAAGTTTAATTGCCAATACCAGGAACTACCTCCAGAACAAATATAAAAAGAAGGGGTACATAAACGCTTCAGTAAATATTGCCACGGCTAAGGATACGGTAGATACCAATACCCAGAAAATGGTGATCAACATTAAGAAGGGGGAAAAGGTAAAGATTAACAATATTATCTTTGAAGGCAATGAAGAGCTGTCCAATAAATCACTTAGGAAGGCCCTGAAAAACACCAAAAAGAAGAGGTTTTATCGCTTCTGGAAAAAATCTAAGTACATAGAGGAAGATTATAAGGAAGACTTGGTTGCTTTGGTAGACAAGTATGCCGAAAAAGGATACAGGGATGCTAGGGTTGTATCGGACACCTTTGTAAAGGTAGATGATAAGCTTATAGACCTAAAGATTAAAGTAGAAGAAGGAAACAAATACTACTTTGGGGATATCAACTTTGTAGGGAACACCGTTTATACCAATCGCCAATTGGCCAGTGTTTTGGGAATTAAAAAGGGGGATACCTATAATGGGGTGCTGTTAAGGAAGCGTATTGCCGACGCTACGGATCCAGATGCAGCAGATCTTACCAATCTTTATCAGAATAACGGATATATGTTCTCTAACATTAGTCCGGTTGAAATGTCTGCCGAAAATGATACGATCGATTTTGAAATTAGGATCATTGAAGGGAAAGAAACATTTTTAAGTCATGTAACAGTCTCCGGAAACGATAAGACCAATGACCACGTAATCTTTAGGGAACTGCGTACTAGACCTGGACAACGTTATAATAAATCCGATATTATTAGGAGTATCAGGGAATTAGGTCAGTTGGGCTTCTTTGATGCAGAACAGATTGTTCCTGATATTCAAAACCCAAACCCAAATACTGGTACGGTAGATTTAGCTTGGAACTTGGTAGAATCTGGTTCTAGCCAGATAGAACTACAAGGAGGCTATGGTGGCGGTGGTTTCATTGGTACTTTGGGACTTTCCTTCAGTAACTTCTCGGTTAAGAACTTATTTAATGGGGAGGCGTATAAGCCAGTACCCATGGGAGATGGCCAAACCTTTGCCTTGCGTTTGCAGGCCAGTAGAACGTATAGGGTGTATAGCCTTAACTTTTCCGAGCCTTGGTTAGGAGGGAAGAAGCCAGTGCGATTTAATATGTCGCTTTCAAGAACACAGCAATTCTACTATAACCCGTATGTAAGTAGAAGGCCAGATAAAAACAGGACCTTCTCTATTACCGGAGTGTCCGTAGGATTGGCTAAAAGGGTGCAGTGGCCCGATGATTTCTTTACCATTTCCCACTCCTTGGGCTACCAATTGTACGATTTTAAAAATTATAACCTGGGACTTTTTAATTTTGGTAATGGACAATCCAATTCCTTCGCTTATAGCTTGGGGATCTCCAGGAATGCTACTGGGGGAGGACGTATTTTCCCTAGGTCTGGTTCCAATTTTGAGGTGACCGCTAAATTTACACCACCATTTTCCCTGTTCAATAATAAGGATTATGACAAGTTGAATTCCGATCTTGAAATCGCTATCAAGGATAAGAACAATGCCGAAGTAGAGCGCATAGATCAGGAGCGATTTAAATGGTTGGAGTTCTATAAGGTGAATTTTAAAGGGGACTGGTATACTACCCTAGTAGATAAATTAGTACTTAGAACCAATGCTGAATTTGGATTTTTAGGTAGCTATAATGCAAAAGTTGGAAAGGTACCCTTTGAGCGTTTTTATGTTGGAGGAGACGGATTGGGAACCTATACCTTGGACGGTAGGGATGTAATTCAATTGAGAGGATATGAAAATCAATCCCTAACACCCTATAGTGTAGATCCAGTTTCTGGACAACAAATTCAGGATGGTGGGGTAATCTATAACAAGTACTCGTTAGAACTAAGATATCCATTAACCCTTAAGCCCTCTGCATCCATTTATGGTCTGGCGTTTTTGGAAGCTGGTAATGCCTTCAACAATTTTCATAGCTTTAATCCGTTTGAAATGAAAAGATCGGCCGGAGTGGGGCTTCGAATTTTTATGCCGGCATTTGGACTTCTTGGAATCGACTTTGGTTATGGATTTGATAAGGATTATAACCCTAATTCCGTTGGGCCTAGCGGGTGGCAAACCCACTTCATTATTGGACAGCAGTTTTAATTAATACAATTAAGAGGTCAGTTTTTTATTGACTACTGTGTGTTTGAGAATGGAAATATACTTTTTGGCACGATATTTTCTATAGTCTAAAACGAAGATAGTATGAAAATTAACGGAAAAATATTTTTAATTCTATGTGTTGCCTTTGCTGCAGCTAATCTTAGCGCCCAAAGAGGAGTAAGGATAGGGTATGTGGATATGGAGTATATCCTAGAAAATGTAGAGGAGTATAGGGAGGCCACAGAGCAGTTAGCCAACAGGGTGCAACGCTGGAAGCAGGAGCTGGAAAAGGAGAAGGCTGTAATAGATCAGATGAAAAAGGATCTTATGGCAGAAAAAGTGCTGCTGACGGCCGAGTTGATTGAGGAACGCGAAGAAGAAATCCAGTTGCTGGAAAAAGAAATGCTGGAATACCAGCAAAATAGGTTTGGGCCTTCGGGCGATTTGGTTCTCCAAAAAAGGAGGCTGATACAGCCAATACAAGATCAGGTATTTAATGAAGTGCAGAAAATAGGTGCCAATAAAAATTATGATTTTATTTTTGATAAATCGGCAGATGTTGTAATGTTGTATTCGGAAAAAAGGCACGATATTAGCGACTTGGTACTACGGGGGATCTCACGGACCAGAAAAATAAGTGCCCCTAAGAAAAACGATAGAAGAAGTCTTACCGACTTTGAGGAAGAAGAAGAGCCAAGTGAAGCGCTCTTAGAGCGACAAGAAAGAGCACAACAAGCGGAAGAGGCTAGAAGAAAGACAGCCGATGAAAGACGGGAGGAGCAGTTGAAATTAAGGGAAGAACGTCGCAAGGCGTACGAAGCTAGAAGAAAACAACTGTTGGAGGAGAGAGAAGCTAGAAAGCAAAAAGAAGTAGAAAAAAGAAGTGGTAAAGTAGACGAAGAGGAAACAGATAATCAAAAGGAATAACTTCAATCAATATATAACTATAATTAAAAATTAACATTCAAACATTAATGAGAAACATGAAACAAATAAAGAAAATCGCGGTAGCCATTGTGTTGTTTGTAGCAGCGACTGGTTTTGTTAACGCCCAGGCTAAAATTGCTCATATAAACGTTCAGGAATTACTTTCTTCCATGCCAGAGATGAAAGCTGCCGATGCAGAACTTAAAAAGCTGCAAGAAACGTATAGAGCCGATATTGAAAGCTCTATGACCGAGCTTAGAAACAAGTATACTCAATACTCTAATGAATCTGCTTCTAAATCTGAAGAAGAGAACCAGAAGAGAGCTTTGGAATTACAAGGATTTGAGAAGAATATCAGTGAGGCTCAACAAACAGCTCAGCAAGAATTGCAAAAGAAGCAAGCAGAGCTTTTGGGTCCTATTACCGAAAAAGCTAAAAAGGCCATTGAGACCGTTGCAGCTGCTCAAGGTATAGACTATGTAATAGACGCTACCCAAGGTGGTGGACTTATCGTAGCAAAGGGGAAAGACCTTTTGCCAGCAGTTAAGAAAGAGTTGGGTTTCTAAACCTACCCCACTAAGAGTTTAAAGAAAAGAGCCATGCCATCGCATGGCTCTTTCTATTTATAAATAAGGTTAAAATTTGGGTTTCCACATTCCCTTTGGCAGCCTTCGATGGCGCTAGAATCGTTCTCGTGCCTTAAGGTCACCAAAACCAAAATGACGCTACGATCCGTTAAATAGCTTCTTTTTGTCTGATATATCCCTTTGTCCAAATCAATATTAATGTAACTTTAAAGGCTTAAATGTCTTTGCATGCATACAGGTCCTATAGGTATATTTGATTCGGGTATTGGAGGTACCTCCATCTGGCGCGAGATTAATAGATTGTTGCCGGAGGAGTCCACTATTTATCTAGCCGATAGTAAAAACGCCCCCTATGGAGAAAAGTCACAGGAAGAGATTTTACGGCTCAGCATCAAGAATGTGGATCTCTTAGTCCAAAAAGGATGTAAGTTAATTGTGGTGGCTTGCAATACCGCTACTACCAACGCCATAAGTCATCTCAGGGCCAATTACAAACTGCCCTTTATAGGAATAGAGCCCGCAATTAAAACAGCTGCATTAAACTCTAAAACAAAAAAAGTAGGGGTCTTGGCCACCAAAGGAACGCTTTCTAGTAGCCTGTTTCATACTACCTCCAAGAGCCACGCTAATGGGATACAGATATTAGAGCAAAAAGGGACGGGCCTAGTGGGGCTAATAGAGCGCGGAGAGCTTAATTCCTTAAAAACCAAAACGCTTCTAGAGCGCTATCTTTCCCATATGGTGCAAGAGGGAATAGACCAGCTGGTCTTAGGGTGTACCCATTATCCTTATTTAATTCCCCTGCTCAAGGAACTATTGCCTAGCAATGTGAAGATTATTGACTCTGGGGATGGCGTGGCAAGGCAAACCAAAAAGGTGTTAGAGGAATTTAATTTGCAATGTCCGGAAGGCTCCCATGGGGAATTCCAGTTTTATACCAATAGGGAGGTAAAGGTTCTAGAGAGTTTTATAAAAGACGCCGGGGTACCCTATAAAGTGTCTTTTTTGGATTTTTAAACCCCGGTTTTACAAGTATTGGGTTGTTTTAATCCTGTTTTTTTACCAAGATGCTGTATAACGCCACTATGATTTTCTTTGGTAGGTTAAAAAGGTGAAATCATAGGCGTGCCGGGCATCTTTGGGATGAAACTCCTTATTTGTGAGGGTCCATTCCGCTTCATCAAATTCGGGAAAGAAGGTATCTGCTGCTTCAAAAGATTCGTGAACACGGGTCAGCTCTAAAACATTGGCATGCTTTAATCCCATACGGTAAATTTCTCCGCCTCCAATGATAAAGGCAAGCGATTCGCCTTCCACTAATTTTAACGCCTCCTCCATGGAGTGCACCACAATGCAGTCTGGATGTGATATGTGATAATTGCGGTCCCTGGTAATTACAATATGCACCCTGTTGGGAAGGGGTTTGGGGAAGGTCTCAAACGTTTTCCGTCCCATTATAATTTTGTGGCCGGAGGTACGATTTTTAAAAAACTTAAAATCATCGGGTAAATGCCATAATAGGTCATTATCTTTTCCCAAAGCATTGTTTTCACCTGCTGCGGCAATCATGGATATAATTTGCATTATTCTAGCTTTTTATTAATGTTAGATAATGGGAAATCTGTTTCTATTTCTTTCTGCAACTCGGCAATTTTCTGCTTTTGTTTTAATACCAAGCGTTCCCTCTGTGCTCTTTCCCATTCGGGACTCATAAACTTAGTGGTAACATAGACATTAACAAAATGAAGTACAAATAAGAAGGCCCAAAACACTATGGCCCAAATATACCAGTTGTATTCTATCCCATATCCAAGGATCTTATTGATTAAGAAAATGAAAATACTGCCTACTAAAAAGACCATGAAATGAGAGAAAAGACGTTTTTTTTGTTTTATCCTCGCTTGGGCCGCCTCTAATAATTGGTGTTGTTCCAAGTCTATTTTGGGAGTAATTTTACTTTTTGCAAACATGTTAATCGGTATCTTTAGGGTAAAGATACCAAAATACGAATTTTGAACAATCGGATCATGAAAAACATCAGAAAGCAGTTCCCTGTCCTCAATCATTATATTTATGCAGATACCGCTACTGCAGGACTGCTGTACGATGGGCTGTTTGATTGGCGTCAGGAGCACGATCTGGATGTATTGATAGGTGGCAAAAAGCTAAATGCAAAGCTGGCCAAGATAGTAGCGGATACCAGAGGTACGGTAGCTCAGTTTTTTAATTGTAACTTAGAGAACGTCGCACTTGTGCCCAATTTTTCCATAGGGTTTAATCTTTTATTGGAAGGGGTAGGCAAACAGGAAAAGGTGCTTTTGATAAAAGGGGATTATCCTTCCTTAACCTGGCCTTTCAAATCTAGGGGGCACTCCGTTAGCTATTTAGAAATTACGGCTAATTTGGAGGAGCAAATCTATGAAAAAGTAAAATCGGAAAAGATTGGGATCCTAGCCCTTAGCTTGGTACAGTGGCTCAATGGATTTAAAATTGATTTGGAATTCCTAAAAACCCTGAAAAGGGATTTTCCAGGCCTCATAATTATTGCTGATGGAACCCAGTTTTGTGGTACCCAAGCTTTAAATTTTAAAGATTCTGGGATAGATGTGCTGGGGGTAAGTGGGTATAAATGGTTGTTGGGAGGATATGGTAACGGATGTGTGCTATTTGCTGATGGGGTAGCAGATCGTTTTAATTGCGCCACTATAGGGTTTAATAGCGCTAGGGGAAACTTAGAGGGTAGAGATCAAATTACCTTTGCTAATAGGTTTGAGCCCGGTCACTTGGATAGTACTTCATTTGGGAGTCTCAACCATTCCCTAAAATTTCTGCTCGGTATTGGGTTGGATGTGGTAAACGAGCAGGTGGTAAAACTCTCTAAATTGGCATTTGCAGAATTTGGGAATTTGGGGCTATTGCAGTCAGAGCTACTAGAAAGGGAGCATCACAGTACTATTTTCAATCTTTCGTTGGGAGAGAAACAATATGCAAAGTTAATGCAGCATAGGGTGTTGTGTGCACAGCGGGGCGATGGGGTTAGACTGTCGTTTCATTTTTATAATACCGAAAACGAAATAGAAGAAATTGTTGATTTACTAAAATAATAAAGGTAATTCCGCCTTTCATGAATTTGTGCTTGCTTAATTGAGGATGCCCTCTTGGAGTAATTCTTTTTTTATGAAATTGATAAAAGTTTTCTTGGGCATTGGCTATGAGGAACTTAATAGTGTAAGTTTGCAATTAATTAAAAACCAATATTATGGCTATTACTAAACAATATTTAAAGACTAAACCAATTTGCAAGGTAACCTTTACTGTTGCTGCCAAAGAGGCAAAAAAAGTGGCAGTGGTGGGCGATTTCAACAATTGGGATCCCAAGGCCAATACCCTAAAAAAGCTGAAGAACGGCACCTTTAAAGGAGCAATTAATTTTCCAAAGGACACAAGTACAGAATTTAAGTACCTGATAGATGAACAATTTGTGAACGAAGAAGATGGAGACGGATTGCAGTGGAACGATTACGCAGGCACGGAAAACTCTGTGTTAAAGTTGTAATTTTATCTTAGTGACCATTCCTTGTTGAGGCTATGTATGCAAGATGCATCCATAGCAAATAGCTAATGGAGTTGTCTTATTGGGAACAACAGTTATTGTGTGATGAAGTCAATTAGATGGTGGTAAACTAATCCAAGGGGAGGGGTTCATCGGTTAATTGGGGCCAATGCCCAGTCTTGTGTTTATTACTTAGCGGGCGTTGTTTTCATAAGCACGTAGTTCTTAAAATACTCTTTTCGGTCCGAAAATTGATTTTCAATCCGTAAGCCTGCGGACTTGGCTAATTCGGCAATAAGCGCATCGTCGTATTTTTGGGATATTTCGGTATGGATGGTTTCCCAAGGGGCGAAGCTTATTTCAAGATCTAGGGATTCAATGCGTACCCTTTGTGTAATTTTGGATACCAAAAAACTTTTGGCAGTGCCTGTTTCAGGGTTATAAGCCTCCCAATGTAAAAAATTATCCAAGTTAAAATTGGCATCTAACTCCTTGTTGATCCGCTGCAGTAAGTTTTTATTAAAGGCCTCGGTTTTACCATGGGGGTCGTTATAAGCGTCTAAAATAGTTTGGGGGTTCTTTTTCTGATCGCATCCCAAAAAAATCATGTCATTTTGGTGCATTTCTCTAGCCAGTTGTGCTAAAAACTCAATCGCTTTCTTGTGGGGGAGGTTGCCAATATTGGAGCCCAAAAAGAGGATGACATTTTTAGTAGATGTGGAGGAGGTGATCGTTTTAAGCTTATTAAAATACGTACCCTGCTTGGGCTTTACTTTTAAACCTGGAAATTCTTCGGATAGGGAGTTTTGTAAGCGCCGCAGGGCATTGTCGCTGATATCTATAGGGACATAATGAAAATTTGCATCCCGATGCTGGAGTTCTTCCAAGATTATTCTGGTTTTTTTGCCGTTCCCCGCACCTAGTTCCACCAAGTTTAAGGAGCGGGTATTTTGTAGGAAAAGATCGGTAATTTGGGCTTTGTGAATTTTTAATATGTCTAATTCACAGGAGGTGAGGTAGTATTCTTGTAGGTTCATTATCTCCTCAAATAACAGATCTCCCCTTTCATCGTAGATGTATTTGGAGGCTAGGTGCTTTGGGGAATCCGTAAGGCCCTTGTAGACATCTTGGGCAAATTGTTCCTGGATCTTGGCAAAGGTAACTTGGTTCATAAAAACTTAATTTTAGGTGGAGGAATCTCGTTTATCGGGCTAACCTTATTCCTGTATATTGCCATTTTAAATGCGTTTGGAAAAAATTACGGTAGGTAATTCTTTCGTGGAGGGGAGGGGTGGCAACAGAACTACCTCTTAATACTTTTTGGTTTACCATAAACTTCCCGTTGTACTCTCCTAAGGCGCCTTCAGCCTTTTTGTAGGAGGGGTATGGTAGGTAGGCACTTTCTGTCCACTCCCATCGAATACCCCAGCTAAATTTAGTCGCCGCTATTTCCCATTCAAATTCTGTAGGTAGCCTACACCCCTTCCATTGCGCAAAGGCAAAGGCCTCAAAATAGGAGATATGACTTAGGGGCTGACTGTTTTCAATAGGTGTAAGTCCGCCTAAAGTGTAGTGATGCCATTGGCCATCTATTTTGTGCCAGTATAAGGGAGCGTTAATTTTGTGGGAGTTTACCCATTCCCATCCATCGGAATGCCAAAGATCAAATTTCTCATAGCCTCCGTCATTCATGAATTCTAGGTATTCTTGGTTGGTCACCAATTTATTGGAAATTTGATAGGGGGAGAGGTATACCTTGTGTCTGCCTAGCTCATTGTCATAACAAAAACCATCGCCCAAATGACCAATTTCATACACGCCTTCGGGGATGGAAATCCACTCTTGTTCTTGGTTTTCAATGGGATGTTCTACCAGGGAAGGATTAAAGACGGGGAGCAAGGGGTTGTTGCCCAAGATGTATTTAATATCGGTGAGTAGTAATTCTTGATGTTGTTTTTCGTGATGGATGCCTATTTCGGTAAGTTTTAGCACTTCTTCGCTAGGGTGGTTGGTTAAAAGGGCTTCCATGTGTTTGGTTACAAACTCCCTATATTCATACACCTTTATTACAGAGGGCCTGGACATATTTCCGCGATTGGATCTTACCACTCTTTTTCCTAAACTCTTGTAATAACTATTAAATATATAGGAGTATTCTGGGTCAAAAACCGTGTAGGAATCAATATGCTTTTTAAGAATAAACTCTTCAAAGAACCAGGTTGTATGCCCCAAATGCCATTTGGGTGGGGAGACTTCTTCGATGGGTTGTACTACATAGTCTTCTATTTCCAAAGGCTTGCACAGGTTTTTGGTAAGGGTCCTTGTTTGTAGAAAGAAGGCAGTAATATCCATGATAGTAGCTAAAGCATATTATTTGTTCCTTAAAAATACGGAATAAATCATATACCATTTTGACCCAAAAACAATAGTGTTGACCCAAATAAATAAAAAATGGGTCCTAATCCGTTAATTCCGGAATGACCCATTTCTAATTTTTTGCAAGTAAATAAGTTTTGCTTTATACAGCTACCGCTCCTTTTATATGGGGGTGGTGCTGGTAGTCTTCTAAGCTGAAATCCTCAAATTTAAAGTCGAATATGTCTTTAACCGCTGGATTCAACACCATCTTAGGAAGTGGTAGTGGACTGCGCTCCAATTGAAGCTTAACCTGTTCCATGTGATTGTTGTAAATATGGGCATCTCCAAAAGTGTGGATAAACTCTCCAGGCTGTAAGTCGCACACCTGGGCCATCATAAGGGTAAACAAGGCGTAAGAGGCTATGTTAAAGGGTACTCCTAGAAAGATGTCGGCACTTCGTTGATAAAGTTGACAGGATAATTTTCCATCGGCAACGTAAAACTGAAAAAACGCATGGCAAGGAGGTAATGCGGCCTTACCATTGGCCACGTTTTCTGAAAAGGAAACACTGGTGTCTGGCAATACGCTCGGATTCCATGCAGAGACCAACATACGCCTACTGTTGGGGTTGTTTTTAAGGCTGTGGATCACTTCCTTTATCTGATCTATTTCTTCCCCGTTCCAGTTTCGCCATTGGTAGCCATATACGGGCCCTAGATTTCCTTCTTCATCGGCCCACTCATTCCAAATTCTCACCCCATTTTCCTGGAGATAGGAAATGTTTGTGTCTCCCTTTAAAAACCATAATAGCTCGTGTATAATGGATTTTAAATGTAATTTTTTGGTGGTAACCATGGGGAAGCCTTCGGCCAAATCAAAACGCATCTGGTACCCAAAAACGCTTTTGGTGCCCGTTCCGGTACGATCTCCTTTTTCAAAGCCGTTTTCCAATACATGTTTTAGTAAATCGTGGTACTGTTTCATAATCCAATCCTAATATTACTTAAAAAATGCCCCAAACCAACTTGGTGGTTGGTGTTGTGGCAACAATTTGCAAATTAACGAAATATGCCCGTAAGTGGGAGTTGTTTTTAGCAAGTTATGATAAAATTATCAACTGTGTGCAAATAGGTGTTTTAGCAGCATATAACGGTCGGTAATATGGGCTAGCAGTCTGCTGTAAACCCCAATTAACGGTGGTAGCTTAAACGACGCAAGGGAAAATTAGAAAGCGAAGCTTTCCATTGTGTAAATTAAAATCTTAGGATTTTCTTTCGCTGGGCTTAATGATCATCCTAAACGATTGGTCTTTGTATATATAATATCCTATCCAATTGTATAAGGTGCGTACCTTATTTTTGAAATTGACCAAGCCCATAATATGGACAAAAATCCAAATAAACCATGCTACAAATCCTTTTAGGTGAATGTTCTGATTTGGGGAGTCCATAACTGCCTTATTCCTTCCAATAATGGCCAGCGAACCTTTGTCTTTATAGGTAAAGGGCTTCCACTCCTTATTGGCTAAACTTAGGTTGTGGGCCAAATTTTTAGCCTGTTGTAGGGCGGGTTGTGCCAATTGAGGGTGTCCTTCCGGAAAGTTTTCATCCCCGCTTACCAAGGCGCAATCTCCTAAAGCATAGATATTGTTATAGCCATCCACCAAATTAAAGGCGTTTGTCTTTAACCGCTTGCCCCGTCCATAACTCTCCTCGGCAAATCCCTTAAAGGTTTTGGCAGATACTCCGGCTGCCCAAATTAGGTTCTTGCTCTGTATTTCCGTACCGTCTGATAGGTACACGGTATCATCCTTAAAATCCTTAACTAAGGTATGGAGTTTAATTTTAACGTTTAGTTTTTCCAGTTGCCGATGGGTGTACTTTTGTGATTGCTTGGACATAGGGGCCAATACCGCATCTTGACCGTCAATAATATAAATATCACCCAAATCTTCCTTGCTCAATTCGGGATAATCCTTTGTTAGAATAAAAGACCGCATCTCCGCCAAAATACCGGAGAGTTCTACCCCGGTAGGCCCGGCACCTGCCACAACAAAGGTGAGTAGTTTTTTGCGGTCCTCGTTATCTTTTAGTCGGGTGGCCCTATCCAGTCTGGTAAGGATTACATTTCTAAGGGAAAGGGCGTCGCTAATGGTTTTCATCGGTAAGCTCTTTTCCTCAATATTCTTGTTGCCAAAAAAATTGGTCTCCGCCCCGGTAGCCATGACTAGGATATCGTACTTTAACTCACCATTTTGTACGATTATTTTATTTTCTGTAGGGACCACCTCTTTAAGAGCCCCTAACCTAAATCGGACACTTTTCTTATCTCTTAAGATTTTCCGAAAGGGATAGCTGATAGCAGAAGGCTCCATAAACCCAGTGGAAACTTGGTAAATAAGTGGCGGGAAAAAATTATAATTATTGCAATCTACTAAGATGATGTTGTATTGGTTGGAGTTTCCCAAGGTCTTGATAAATTCCAGACCTGCGAAGCCACCACCTACTACCACTACGGTCTGCTTCTCTTTCATAATATTAAGAATATCTACAAAGGTAGGGGCAAAAGGTGGAAAATTCCTTACAACAGATATGAAATGTGGGAATTTTCAAAGGTCTTAAAATTAAGAGGTGTTATTTTGAAGCCTTGCGAACGCTTTGTAATACCAATTCTCAAATAAGTATTTTTAGAATGCTTTGGTGCTGCTGCCTAATAAGAAAGAGGATTAGGGGTCTGTGAAAAACCTCTAGGTTTTTGCTATGGTAATATAATCTTCAAATACGATTGTATTTAATAGGGGCAGTTGCTTTTAACCCAATATCATCCCTGCGATGGCTGCGGATAGGAGCGAAGCCAAGGAACCACCTAATACGGCCTTCATGCCCAGCTCTGAAAGTGTTTTCCGTTGTCCCGGTGCCAAAGATCCAATCCCACCAATTTGTATCCCGATAGAGGCAAAGTTGGCAAAACCACAAAGCATATAGGTAGCCATAATGATGGACTTGTTATAGGTGAAGTGAACAGCGTTGGAGGCTTCCTTTAACTCTGCCAATTGTATATATCCTATAAATTCACTGGCAGCCAGTTTAATGCCCAATAATTGTCCCATGAGCATCATATCTACGGATTCTACCCCAATAATCCACATTAATGGGGCAAA
>NZ_VVIN01000238.1:0-533 GCF_008711145.1 Arenibacter lacus | reverse complement strand
ATTATTCTACCGGTTCTTCTAATCATCTTTTATATCCTTTATAGGAAGAAGAAAAGGAATAACAATTGAATTCACCGCGGCAACCCTGATTGGTTCGCAATATTAGTGAAAAGACTTCCTGTTAGGCTATAGACTAGATAGGTATTATCCATTGCAATGGGATATCTACAACTAATTATAGCAGCTGCCAAAAGTGACACACTTAAAGAAGAAACAAGGGATTGGCTCCGCCCTTCCCTACAAAGCTCCGCTTTGAAAACCACAAAAAGTTGTGCGGCGACAAGCTTCAAAAAAAGTTGAAGATCCCTCAAATACAGTTCTCCCCTCAGGAAACAAGGGATTGGCTCCGCCCTTCCCTACAAAGCTCCGCTTTGAAAACCACAAAAAGTTGTGCGGCGACAAGCTTCAAAAAAAGTTGAAGCTCCCTCAAGTACAGTTCTCCCCTCAGGAAACAAGGGATTGGCTCCGCCCTTCCCTACAAAGCTCCGCTTTGAAAACCACAAAAAGTTGTGCGGCGACAAGCTTCAAAAAAA
>NZ_VVIN01000237.1:0-536 GCF_008711145.1 Arenibacter lacus | reverse complement strand
TTTTTATTCTACCGGTTCTTCTAATCATCTTTTATATCCTTTATAGGAAGAAGAAAAGGAATAACAATTGAATTCACCGCGGCAACCCTGATTGGTTCGCAATTTTAGTGAAAAGACTTCCTGCTAGACTATAGACTAGACAGGTATTATCCATTGCAATGGGATATCTACAACTAATTATAGCAGCTGCCAAAAGTGACACACTTAAAGAAGAAACAAGGGATTGGCTGCGCCCTTCCCTACAAAGCTCCGCTTTGAAAACCACAAAAAGTTGTGCGGCGACAAGCTTCAAAAAAAGTTGAAGATCCCTCAAGTACAGTTCTTCCCTCAGGAAACAAGGGATTGGCTCCGCCCTTCCCTACAAAGCTCCGCTTTGAAAACCACAAAAAGTTGTGCGGCGACAAGCTTCAAAAAAAGTTGAAGATCCCTCAAGTACAGTTCTCCCCTCAGGAAACAAGGGATTGGCTCCGCCCTTCCCTACAAAGCTCCGCTTTGAAAACCACAAAAAGTTGTGCGGCGACAAGCTTCAAAAAAAG
>NZ_VVIN01000236.1:0-539 GCF_008711145.1 Arenibacter lacus | reverse complement strand
TGCCGGTGGGCATTTGGCCTCTACCCTAGGCACCCATTATAATGAAGTGGTTTATGCGAAACAGGATGCCATTGACCAACTAAGTGCACAACCCAACTTTATGGCCCTTGTCTACCCAGTGATAAGCATGGGCGACATAAATACCCATGGAGGATCTAGAAAGAATTTATTGGGTGAGCATCCATCCCAAAAATTGAAAGATCACTTTTCCAATGAGTTACAAGTAACGGCCGAGACACCGCCCACTTTTTTGGTCCACGCGTCGGATGACACTGCAGTACCCGTAGAAAACAGCCTCCTTTTCTATGAAGCGCTGCGTAAAAATAAGGTCCCTACAGAAATGCACATCTACCCTACTGGCGGCCATGGCTTTGCCTTGGGATTAGAGAATCCTCATTTAGCTGGCTGGACCGACCTATGGGTAGGGTGGATGACTGGGTTGAAACCTTGATCCACGCTAGGTTTGTTAGGTTTCGACTGCTACCGACTAGCTCTCGCCTTAGCTTTTGGAACGAGCGAGACTCCTGTCTAACGCCATA
>NZ_VVIN01000235.1:0-539 GCF_008711145.1 Arenibacter lacus | reverse complement strand
GATGGCGTCAGACAGGAGTCTCGCTCGTCCCAAAAGCTAAGGCGAGAGCTAGTCGGTAGCAGTCGAAACCTAACAACCCCAGCGCGGATCAAGGTTTCAACCCAGTCATCCACCCTACCCATAGGTCGGTCCAACCGGCTAAATGAGGATTCTCTAATCCCAAGGCAAAGCCATGGCCGCCAGTGGGATAAATATGCATTTCTACGGCGACCATGTTTTTACGCAGCGCTTCATAGAAAAGGAGGCTATTTTCTACGGGTACTGCAGTGTCATCCGACGCGTGGACCAAAAATGTAGGAGGAGTGTCGGCCGTTACATGAAATTCATTGGAAAAGTGATCTTTCAATTTTTGGGATGGATGCTCACCCAATAAATTCTTTCTAGATCCTCCATGGGTATTTAGGTCGCCCATACTTATCACTGGGTAGACAAGGGCCATAAAATTGGGTTGTGCACTTAGTTGGTCAATGGCATCCTGTTTCGCATAAACCACTTCATTATAATGGGTGCCCAGGGTAGAGGCCAAATGCCCACCGGCG
>NZ_VVIN01000234.1:0-556 GCF_008711145.1 Arenibacter lacus | reverse complement strand
GCAGCTATTAACCATGTCCGGATTACCGTTAAAGGGTGCCTTACAAGATCATCAACTACCACTCATCCAAGATGCGGGGGTACTCACCGAAGATGGGAAAATCTACGCGGTGGGACCGTTTTCGGACCTACAAATCGAAGCCAGAGATTTAAACGCCAGGATCCTCCCAATAGAGGAGGACATGGTCTGTTTCCCTGGATTTATAGATGCCCACACACATATTTGTTTTGGCGGTAGTAGAGCCAACGACTATGCGCTTAGGAATGCTGGGAAAACTTATTTAGAAATTGCCCAAACCGGGGGAGGAATCTGGGATACCGTTACCCAGACCAGGAAATCCAATTCCGCCCAACTGGTTAGAGGAATAAAAGAACGTGCCAATAGGCATTTACA
Source organism: Arenibacter lacus (assembly GCF_008711145.1). NCBI lineage: Bacteria > Pseudomonadati > Bacteroidota > Flavobacteriia > Flavobacteriales > Flavobacteriaceae > Arenibacter > Arenibacter lacus. Next base: position 163 of record NZ_VVIN01000234.1, on the reverse strand, counting down.
ACAAGGGGTGACCACCATAGAGGTGAAAAGCGGCTACGGTTTATCCGTAGAAGAGGAACTAAAGATGCTTATCGCCATTTCTACCGCCAACAAGGCACTAGCAGCCGATCTAATCCCTACCTGTTTAGCAGCCCATATGGTTCCCAAGGATTACGTGGGGTCG
>NZ_VVIN01000233.1:0-556 GCF_008711145.1 Arenibacter lacus | reverse complement strand
GGAACCCTTGTAATCCTTGGGAACCATATGAGCTGCTAAACAGGTGGGAATTAGGTCGGCTGCTAGTGCCTTGTTGGCGGTAGAAATGGCGATGAGCATTTTTAGCTCCTCCTCTACGGACAAACCGTAACCGCTTTTCACCTCTATAGTAGTAACCCCTTGTTGTAAATGCCTATTGGCACGTTCTTTTATTCCCCTTACCAGTTTTGCAGAATTGGATTTCCTGGTCTGGGTAACGGTATCCCAGATTCCTCCCCCGGCTTGGGCAATTTCTAAATAGGTCTTCCCGGCGTTTCTAAGTGCATAGTCGTTGGCCCTACTACCCCCAAAACAGATGTGGGTATGGGCATCTATAAATCCAGGAAAACAAACCATGTCCTCCTCTATTGGGAGGATCCTGGCGTTTAAATCTTTGGCTTCGATTTGTAGGTCCGCAAACGGTCCCACCGCGTAGATTTTCCCATCTTCGGTGAGTACCCCCGCATCTTGGATGAGTGGTAGTTGATGATCCTGTAGGGCGCCCTTTAATGGTAATCCAGACATGGTTAATAGCTGT
>NZ_VVIN01000232.1:0-576 GCF_008711145.1 Arenibacter lacus | reverse complement strand
CAGAGCAATGCTCGTCAGGGTCTCTAAATTATTGATGTCGATGATCGTTGGATTACCAGACTCATCCGTATAGGTAAAGGTTCCGTTGGCAGTTTCAGCAATAGTAGTCAAGGTCTCCAGGTTCTTTACCGCAGCGGTCAGGTCCACTTTATTGATGTTCCCCGCTTCATCAATATAATCGATGTTTGTATTATCCGCATTCAGCGCCAAGGTGGTCAAAGTTTCCAAATTGGATATATCGATAACCGTTGGGTTACCGGACTCATCCGTATAGGTAAAGGTTCCGTTGGCCGTTTCGGCAATAGTAGTTAAGGTCTCCAGGTTCTTAACCGCAGCCGTCAAGTTTACTTGAGTGGTATTCCCTGCTTCGTCCACATAATCGATGTTTGTATTATCCGCATTCAGCGCCAAGGTGGTCAAAGTTTCCAAATTGGAGATATCGATAACCGTTGGGTTACCAGCCTCATCCGTATAGGTAAAGGTTCCGTTGGCCGTTTCGGCAATAGTAGTCAAGGTCTCCAGATTCTTAACCGCAGCGGTCAAGTTTACTTGAGTGGTATTCCCTGCTTCATCAAT
>NZ_VVIN01000231.1:0-585 GCF_008711145.1 Arenibacter lacus | reverse complement strand
AGTGGAAGTACATTGGTCCGTGCTATAAGCTGGTAAAGTAACCATTGGCAAAGGATCCTCATCTACGGTGATAGTAATAACAGAGGTACAACCTTTGGAATCCTGTACGTAAACGTCATAATCTACTGGATACGAAGCTGGTGTTAGTACAGCGCTTGCACTAGAAGTGAACAATCCCGTAGGCGAGGTGGTTGTAGGCACAAAGGCATAGGTATACCCCCCGTTTCCACCACTGGCCTGTACGCTCACCTGGGCACCAATATTACAGTTGGCTGGAATATTGGATATTACTGCAAGGTCCAGAGCTGCCGCAGGGGAGGCAATGGTCACCGTATTGGACGTAGCCGGACAGAAAGGCGTATCCGTAGCCGTAAGTTCCACATAGAAATTCCCTGCAGGCAGTCCGGAAATAGTAAGCACTCCCGGTGCTACCCCTGTACTTGTTATGGACGTGGTAGAACCATTGCTATGGAACACCTCATAGGAGAAGTTGCCGGTATAGTCGGTTACATTGATCTCCATCACCCCATCGGAGGCCCCAAAACAAGTCACGGGCGTACTGGCCGAGGCCACTACGTCGATTAA
>NZ_VVIN01000230.1:0-590 GCF_008711145.1 Arenibacter lacus | reverse complement strand
TCAGCTCCAGAACTATGAGGTGAGTGGGAATATCTTGATATTGAGAAAAGAGCCAATCAAAAACAAGCTCCATATCCGTGTTGGTATTGTGGAACAATCATGGGGATTACCCAACAGAGTGAAAAAGCCACAGGGGTATGTAGTAATCCTATGTTCATTAGTCTTGGTTTTTTATGGCATATACACAGGTATACCCTTCAAATTCCAAGAAATTAATATCATAGTTGTAAGATTTTCCCTTAAAAATACTAGTACCCGTTGTTTGCGTATCGGAAGAGAGGGAAAAGTCCGTAATATCCATATGATGCAGAAAACTTATTCCTTTTTGGGCGCAAATTTTATAGAGGGACTCCTTGGCGCCCCAAACAATGGTTAGTTTTCTGATTAAGGCATCGGTATTAGCCACCGTTTTATACTCCTCCAAAGGGGTATATTTACTGGCTATTTTTAGAATTTTTTCGCGTTGCATTTCTATATCGATACCCACTTCTAATTGGTCCGAAATTATGATTCCCGTAAATTCATGGGAATGGGTGATAGATATAAAACGCCCGTCCTTTAAATGGGGTTTTCCTGCTTCGTCATAATAG
>NZ_VVIN01000229.1:0-592 GCF_008711145.1 Arenibacter lacus | reverse complement strand
CACCCAATGTTTGGGACGGTGTTCCAGAAGATGTCCTGGAGCAGCACGGAGTGGCCTATGATCCAGAATGGATTGCCAAATGTATAGATCAAAGCAAGCGAAATGTGATTGCCGAGTGGGATGAACACGGTAATCTATTGACCTAATACCTACTGGAATTTAAATTGGATAAACCCCGGAGGCATTTGCCTTCGGGGTTTCTTGTTGATGTAGTTTCAAAGAAGCCAATGCTTATCTCTTTCCTTTTTGCGAGCAACCTGCCCGTATCTAAGCTTTAGAGTAGGTGCAGGATTCATAGACTGAATAATTGAATAGCTCCATGATTTATAACAAGGATAAATAGAGGCTTACAATTCGACTTTAGCCGAACATTTAAAAGCTTCCCATCTAGTGTGGTTTTTAAATTAACTCATAGCTACATTTTCACATTAACCCATTTCCAAATCTCCAAATCACACAATTAGCTAGCGACCCTGCTCTTACGAGTGTGATTTCTCAATCGTTGCGAAAAGCAACTCATTTCGAAATGACTGAAAACCCATTTTCAAATCAACACATCTCCAAATTTTCAAATTAACCCATTGCTACATTT
>NZ_VVIN01000023.1:0-53245 GCF_008711145.1 Arenibacter lacus | reverse complement strand
ACCCGACAATTCCTTGTCGGGTTTATACTTATATACTGGTAAGTTACTAGTTAGTTTGCCTACGAGCCTCTTCTTTTAAAGCCTCACTGGCCACAATTGCCAACTCTACCCTGCGGTTCTTAGCTCTTCCTTCTGCAGTTGAATTATCTGCCTTGGGTTGAGTTAATCCGTACCACTTTGTAGTTAGTCTGCTACCCGAAACCCCATTGGCTACCAAATAATTGGTAACAGCTTGGGCGCGCAGCTTGGACAAGTTGAGGTTATATGCTGCGCTACCTGTACTATCTGTATGCCCTTCCACCAAAATATTAGTGTCTGGATACTCCAACAATACTTTAACTAATTTATCTAAAGTAACGGCAGAAGCAGTATTAACAGCAGACTTATTGGTATCAAAATACACCCCTCCATCCTCACTGAAGGTTACATTTATACCCTCACCAACACGGGTAACATCGGCTCCTGGAATCTCTTCTTCGATTCGTTCTGCCTGTCGGTCCATCCTATCCCCAATATATCCACCGGCAACTCCACCTACTACAGCACCAATAATAGCACCCAAAGCAGTGTTGTTACCTTTCCCTACATTATTCCCGATTACTCCTCCGATTACAGCTCCACCTGCAGCACCGCCAGCAGCACCTCTTTGTTTGTGATTTGTATTTTTAAGGGCAGTACAACTACCAAGGGTTGCCATAATCATTATTAAGGACAAACTACTAACTACTATTTTTCTCATTATTCATCGTTTTTAATAAATTCATAAACTACGGTAACTGGAGTTCCATCTACCATTACTTTAGACTCTAGCCTCATATAACTCTCGCTTAAGGAAACAATATCTAATCTATATCCCTTTCCACCGGAAATATCCTTGTATCTATCATCGATAAATTTAAACTGAAGTTGAGCATTCATTCCTTCACGCTCATAAATAGACCATCTAATAAATTGCTCTTCCTGACCGCATTCTGCACGATTGGCCAAAACATAGCTACCCGTACTATTGTTGTTTCTAAAGAACCAACTACTGCCCTCAAAACAATCATCAGATGCATGGTTAAACAATTGGGACTTAAAATTACCTGGGGCTCCTGTGTAAGAAACACTGTTCAAGATCCAATAACCATTAATGGTTTTCCTATCCTTCATCGCGGATTTGGATACCGAACAGGACGATACTAATCCTACGGCCAAGAACAGTACAAAAAATGACTTTTTAAAATGCATAATTCTTTTAGTATTTAAATGATTAATGTTACGTATATACGCAGCAAACAGACAAAAAGTATACCTAAAAATCCTAAATGAAACTAAATCCAAGCTAACAGCTTCTATAGGAAAGTATTAACGCCTAAAATAATTATAGATACAACAATTTGGTAAGCAAACTTAAGGACATTTCCCCTGTAAAATTGACTGAAAACATAGAAATTAGTGCTCTAAACACCCTTGAAACTATGAGATTCCTTAAAATTAATAAAGGGAAGCGCTGCTTCCCTCTATTTTAAAAACCATTTATGCCTAATAGGTAGTTCTAGTAAAAGTTAATTATGCCTAGAGTAGCACATCGGAATTAATTGAATTTGGTTGCTGTTTCACCTCTGCAACCTTTAGGGTTTGAAGACCATTTCTAAACTCCCAAACAATATCGTCCCCTTTGGCATACCCCATAACCGCTGCCCCCATGGGAGTTAAAATTGAAATTTTACTATTTTTAAAGTCCCCTTCCGAGGGTATTACCAATTGAAATTTATTGGTAAAGCCATTTTGCCCTTCAATAGTAACCAAAGAATTAAAGCGAATGACATCAGTGGGCATATTTTCCTCACTGTATACAATAGCCGATTTTAGTTCATCGGTTAATTTTTGAATGCTGCTTTTATAGGTATTGTCCGGATAGTACCCTGAGACATTTACCAAACGCTTCAATAAAACGAATTCTTTTTTTTCCAAAACTAGATTTCCGTACTTCATGTTACATATGTTTTTAAATTATTTATGGAAAAATCCCTCTTTGCAGGTATGCTTTTTCCAATCTTTCAATAGCTATCATAAAGGCAGCGGTACGCATATCTCCCTGCCTTTCCTGGCCTTTGTCGTAGACCTTATCAAAGACCTCTTTCATTTTTTTGTCGAGCCTGGTCATCACATCTTCCAATTGCCAATACTCTCCGTTTCTATTTTGAAGCCATTCATAATAACTGGCCATCACTCCCCCACAATTACATAAAATGTCTGGTAAAACGCCAATCCCCCTATTCAACAAAATTTCTTCGCCTTCTACATCGGTAGGTCCATTAGCACCTTCTGCAATAAGAAATGCTTTTATTTTACCAGCGTTGTCCGCGGTTATCTGATTCCCTAGGGCTGCTGGGATACATATATCGCACTCCAACTCAAAAAAGTGGTCTTTGTCCAATGCGGAAGCCTCTGGGAAATTTAATATGCTCCCATTATTTTGCTCCATATACGCAGCCAACGCAGCTACCTTTATACCATTCTTATTGGTTATACTACCAAAGGCATCTTGTACACCAACTAGTTTGGCACCCTCATTCTCTAAAAAGTAGGCAGCCCAATACCCTACATTTCCAAAACCTTGCAGAATAAATCTTTTGTCTGCAAGACTAATCTTTTTCCTTTCGGCCCAGAACTTAATGTTTAAAAAGACGCCATAGCCTGTGGCCCTGTCCCTTCCTTCCGATCCACCAGTTCCTATTGGTTTTCCAGTAACCACGTGCTGGTTCTTAGATCTTTCTGTTGGGGGTTTTGTAGACATATAAGTATCCAATATCCACGCCATGGTTTGGGCATTGGTATTTACATCAGGCGCGGGAATATCGTGTTCGGGACCAATATTATCTCCTAAGGCATACGTGAATCTTCTGGTGATTCGCTCTAATTCTGAAGTAGAATACTTGGAGGGATCTATCTTAAGTCCCCCCTTGGCGCCCCCATAAGGCAAGCCGGCCAAAGAGGTTTTCCATGTCATCCACATCGCTAAGGCCTTAGCAGTCTCTATATCTACAGTCGGATGATAGCGCAATCCACCCTTATACGGTCCTAGTGCGTTATTATGTTGTACCCGATAACCTGTGAATACTTCTATTTCCCCATTATCCATCTTAACCGGGAAGTGGATGATGAGCTCATTATTGGTAATACTTAGAATCTTTCTAATATTACTATTTAACTCTATAATATCCGCAGCATGGTTAAATTGACGCATTACGTTCTCTAACATACCCTGCCTAGGCTGTTCCTTTACATTCGTTATCATAAAAAATTTTAATACGTTCTTACTTCCTTCCTTAAAATGAAGTGTGGATCCATGGACAATGATTCCGAATTGGAAAATTGAAATTCATTGCAAATCCAAATATGGTTTTTGTTTTTGGTAAGCACGCAAGTGTGGTAAAACTTACAACTAGGGCATATTCCGTTACTCTTTCCCATATTTCACTAATTTAGAGAAATAGCAAGGGCAAGTATAATGCCAATGATTATGTTGATTTAATTAATAACCTTCAAGCCCTTATTTTACAGCCGGTTGCGCGTAGCGACGGTGACAACGCTACCATGGTGTAGCTAGGGAGATATCCCCCGATGGGGAAAAAATACCCAGTATGAAATTTAGGGTTTAACGAATTTTTTGACGCAGTGTCTTTCGGTCTATCTCTAAAATTTCGGCCGCCTTGGATTTGTTGTTCCCCGTGGCTTCCAGAACTTTTAGTATGTAGTTTTTTTCCACTTCCCGTAAAGGAAGCAGCTTGTCATCGGGAAAATGGATTTTATACTTAATGGAATCGGGAAGATCCCCCAAATCAATCTTCTTATCGCACATAATTACCGCCCGTTGCACCACATTTTCCAATTCCCTAATATTCCCTGGCCAATTGTATCGCACAAGCAGGTCTAATGCATCTTGAGAAATGCTTACTATCCTATCCTTATACTCTACCCCATATTTAAAAAGAAACTTATCTACCAAAAGGGCAATATCTTCCTTGCGATCCCTTAACGGCGGTACATTTATCTCTACCACGGTTAATCGATAATACAAATCTTCCCTAAAGCTTCCTTTTTTTACCATAGCCTTAAGGTCGCTATTAGTGGCTGCTATTACGCGTAGATTAATTTTCTCCGATTTTTGAGACCCCACCTTTATCACCTCCTTTTCTTGGAGTACCCGCAGTAATTTGGATTGTACTGCTGGTGAGGCATTCCCCACTTCATCCAAAAATAGCGTACCCTTATCTGCGGCTTGAAACAACCCCTGACGTTGTTCTTGTGCCCCGGTAAAAGCGCCTTTTGCATATCCAAACAACTCGGATTCTAACAAGCTTTCCGGGATTGCGCCACAGTTCACCGCAATAAATGGTGCCCTAGAGAATTTCCCCATATAGTGAACGGAACGCGCCACCAATTCCTTCCCGGTACCACTTTCCCCATTAATCAGCACGGTGGCCTTGTTATCCTTTACCCTATCTATAATAGAGGTGACTGTCTTAATGGCCTTGGACCTCCCAATGAGCTCGCCATAACTTTCAATTTCCGACCTATCTATGGAGGCAGACCTTACTATATTTCCTGTATCACTTCCCTTTGCCGCAAAGCTTTTTGTGACGGCCTGCCGCAGCTCTTCCTTGGTAAATGGTTTAACTAGATAATCCATGGCGCCCGACTTTAAGACCGTGAGGGCATCATCTACCGAAGGGTAGCCCGTTACCACCAATTTTGGAAGCTTGGGGTAATGCTCGGACACATAGTTTATTAATTGCATCCCATCTACATCGGGCATCCGTAGGTCTGTAATTAATAAATCTATTTTGGAATCCTTTAAAATAGCGAGTGCTTCCTTTACGGATACGGCTTTAAAAGCATGGTAGTTAAACGATTGTAGATGCCTGTGTAGGAGTTCTAGTATGTTTATGTCATCATCAACAATTAGTACGTTTTCTTTTTTAAAGCCCATCTGCTACTTTTTAGGAAATTGAATCACAAATATAGTCCCTTTGGGTATATTGGGACGGTACTCAATAGTTCCTCTGTGGCTTTTTACAATACCGTGCACCACGCTTAATCCAAGCCCTGATCCTTCCCCAGTTGGCTTGGTGCTGTAAAAGGGTTCAAAAACCTTTTCACGGATGCTTGGAGCTATTCCCGGACCTTGATCCTCAATAAGCATCTCTACACCATCCTCCTTCTCTGTAATAAATAGGCGGATTACACTTCTTTGTGGGGCAAAGTAAATGGCATTCAGCATTAAATTAAAGACCACCTGGGTCAGCTGTATGGCATCTACCCTTAGGAAAATAGACTCCCCACTAAAACTAAGCTCCCCTTTTATTTTTTTACTTTTTAAGCTGGGCTGCATAAGATTAAACGCATCGGATACAATAGGCACTATATTTACCAAGTCCATCTGCTGGGGCATTTCACAGGCAAAAAACATTAATTTTTTCACCACTTCTCGTGAAAATATGGCGCTGTTGATAATCTTGTCTAAATCCCTATTCGCCTCCGAATCCTCTTTTATCCTTGCTTTTAGTAGCTCGGAAAACCCTAGGATATTGGCAAGTGGAGTATTTAGCTCATGAGCCATTCCCGCTGTGATCTCTCCCAAAATACTTAACCGATCTGTATGCTCCATTTTTCGTTTAACCAAGTCTTCCTTGTCTTTAATCTGTTTCCGCTCCAACAGATTGCCCACTTCCATACAAATGTTCTGCAAGAGCTTCTTCTCTTCTAATAAAAAGTTGGAAACAGCATACGAAGGGGAAGGATAGGCTACTTGGATATACCCCACCTTCTTGTTAAAAACTTCTACGTTCGATTTTAGGGCCACGTTGCGCTGTGGAAACTGATCGGTTTTCATGGAGTATTGATCAGTAACCAATGCTATATGGGCATCCTTATTATGTCTAAAAGCCTTTTGCAAACACCTCATAATCCCTTTTAAGGCATCTTCCATCTGATCATAATCGCAATTAACGATGATAGAGGTAACCTCGTACATACAGGTCAATTCCTTAATACGCTCCTTTAGCTTCTCCTCTGCGGGATTTACAGCCATTTTTTTTGTGATTAATAGATTTCTTTAATATTTCAACAAAGTTAGGAGTTCTGATGCAAATCGCGATTTAGGAAGGTAGGTATCTTCCAAGTTTTTGGCAAATGGAATGGGCGTATCCAAACTAGCCACCCTCTTAACGGGAGCATCTAAGTATTCAAAACAGTTTTCCATAACCATTGCAGAAATGTCGCTCGCCACACCGCCAAAGAGACTGTCTTCCTGCAAGATAATTACTTTCCCTGTTTTTTTTACCGATTGGTATACAGCCTTCATATCCAAAGGTTGTAAGGTACGTAGATCTAATAGGTCTGCTTTTACATTGGGATGACTGTCCAAAACCTCCAAGGCCCAATGTACCCCCATACCATAGGTAACTATGGTAATTTCCTCTCCCTGCCGTAAAAGGGCGGCCTCCCCAAAAGGAAGGGTGTAATAGGCTGTGGGCACCTCTTGATACTTACTTCTATAAAGTGCCTTATGTTCAAAAAACAACACTGGATTGGGATCGTTTATGGCGGTTGCTAAAAGCCCTTTGGCGTCATAAGGGAATGCAGGGTACACCACCTTAAGCCCCGGGGTTTTGGTAAACCAAGCCTCATTGGTCTGGGAGTGAAAGGGTCCAGCCCCTACTCCGGCCCCACAAGGCATGCGAATAACTACGTCCGCATTTTGTCCCCAACGATAGTGAACCTTGGCCAAGTAGTTAACAATTGGATTAAAACCAGTACTTACAAAATCGGCAAATTGCATTTCTACAACCGCCTTGGTCTGTCTTATGGAAAGACCCATAGCCATAGATACTATAATAGATTCACAGATAGGGGTGTTTCTTACCCGATCTTTTCCAAATTGATCCAGAAATCCTTCGGTAACTTTAAAAACACCTCCGTAATCTGCAATATCCTGCCCCATTATCACCAAATCCCCATGTTTCTCCATGGATTGCCTTAAACCCTCCGAAATAGCATCGACAAGCCTTATATTGGCAGTTTCAGAATTTGGCGCCACCTCTTCATAATTAAACTCTTTATACAAGTCATTAATTTCTGTGTTTGCATCCGATACTATAGGGGGTTGATCAAAAGCTATTTTTAAATGTTGATCTATTTCAGCTTGGTATTCCTCCTTAAAGGAATTGATCATCTCATTATTCAATATTTTTTCTTTTAAGAGATTGTTCTCATACGACACCAAGGGGTCTTTCTTTTTCCAAGTATTCAACAACTCCTCGGGGACATATTTTGTGCCACTAGCTTCTTCATGGCCCCGCATCCTAAAGGTTTTAAACTCTATCATTACTGGCCTGGGGTTCTCCCTAATGCTCTTACACAATTCAGAAACCTTAGTGTATACTTCCTCTACATTATTTCCATCCAGGATATGCGATTCCATTCCGTATCCTACCGCCCTATCTGCCAAGTGCTCACAGTTGTATTGCTCCTTAGTAGGGGTAGACAAGGCATAACCATTATTTTCTATACAGAACAACACAGGCAGACTCCATACGGAAGCAAGATTTAAGGCTTCGTGAAAATCCCCTTCACTAGTTCCCCCTTCACCGGTAAACACCGCAGTTACCTTCTTTTCTCCCTGGATCAACTCCGCCAAGGCAATTCCATTGGCAACTCCCATTTGTGGTCCTAAATGCGAGATCATCCCCACTACTTTGAACTCTTGAGAGCCAAAATGAAAGCTTCTATCCCTTCCTTTTGTAAATCCGCCTGCCTTTCCCTGCCATTGAGCAAAAAGTCGGTGCAAGGGTATATCCCTTGTGGTAAAGACTCCTAGATTACGGTGCATAGGAAGGATAAACTCTTCCGCAGTCAAGGCACTGGCTACACCAATATTGATAGCTTCCTGACCCATACCGCTAAACCATTTTGAAATTTTTCCCTGCCGCAGTAAGAGCAACATCTTTTCCTCTATCAACCGGGGCTTCAGCATACGTTGATACAGTGCTACTTGCGTATCCTTATCAATACCTAACTTATTAAACTGCATGTTATATATTTACTGTTTTATGGATAATAATTTATAAATGTAACGAAAGCCTAAAACAAAGACCAACAATATATGAAGAAGATTGTCTTATTATTTATTAACTTTGATTTATCTAAATAAAAGAAATGAGTACTATACCAAGCGTAAACTTAGAAGATTTTATTTCGGGAGATCCTGCCCGGAAGGAGAAATTTATAAAAGAGATTGGCAGCGCCTTTGAAGATATTGGATTTGTTGCTTTAAGCGGACACTTTTTATCGGACAAATTGGTGGAAGACCTATATGACGAGATCAAAAAGTTTTTTAACCTACCACAAGAAGTCAAAAACAAATATGAAATAGAGGGCATTGGAGGACAAAGAGGCTACACCTCTTTTGGTAAGGAACATGCCAAGGGGAGAAAGGAAGGCGACCTTAAAGAATTTTGGCATTTTGGCCAATATGTGGAAGATGACCCAAAATTGGAAAAGGAGTATCCTAGCAATGTTAGGGTGACAGAACTGGATAAATTTAATGAAGTAGGCAAGGAAACCTATAAAATGCTGGAAAAAACAGCTAAATACGTACTCAGGGCCTTGGCTCTTCACTTGAACCTGGAAGAAACGTATTTTGACAATTATATTAAGAATGGAAACTCCATTTTAAGACCCATTCATTACCCTCCCATTACAGATGAACCAAAAAATGCGGTAAGGGCAGCAGCACATGGAGACATTAATCTAATCACCCTATTAATGGGAGCTCATGGAAAAGGCCTGCAGGTAAAAAACCATGAAGGAGAATGGGTAGATGCCATTGCCAAGCCAGACCAATTAATGATTAATGTAGGGGATATGCTTTCGCGACTTAGCAACAATAAATTGAAGTCTACCATCCACCAAGTAGTGAATCCGCCAAAAGAATTATGGGGTACTTCTAGGTATTCCGTTCCGTTCTTTATGCATCCAATAAGTGAAATGCCCCTAAACTGCCTAGAGAATTGTATAGATGAATCCCATCCCAAACTTTATGAGGATATTACTGCAGGCGAGTTTTTACACCAACGCTTAATAGAACTTGGATTGATCAAAGCCTAGCGGCAAGGAGGTGTAGAACACAACAAATAACCAGCATACCAAGAATTATTATTATCATATAACGTAGTCAGTAGAAGATGGACTTAAAAGACCAACTTAAAAATTTATTTCCCGATCATCAGGTCGAAGAAAGTGAGGACGAAAAGCAGGAAGAAAATGGGATTTGGTTGCAGGACGACCCCATTATCTGTAAATATGAAAAGCGAAAGGGAAAACCCATCACTATATTAGAAGGGTATAACGGAGCAGACAGTGATTTTAAAAAGCTCGCTAAGGAATTAAAAACCAAACTTAGTGTGGGTGGTTCCGTAAAGGGCGACACCATAATCATACAGGGGGATTTCAGGGATAAAATCATGGAATTGCTTAAAAATAAGGGGTTTAAGGTAAAGCGTGTGGGAGGTTAGAATTTTGTTAATTATTTCATGATATTAAGATATTATGTTACATTTAATAGTTACAACCTAAACTACCAATGAAAATGAGTTCCCAATTACACATCACAAACGGTGATAATTTCACCAAAAAACTGCAAGGCCTTAAACTTGGCGGGGAAATTATTACCTGGCGCGAAATGTTGTGCGAAGGCAAGACCGAATCCAATGTAGGCAGTGAATCCTTTTGGAAAACCAGATTTGAGTTTTTAAACAAAAATTATAAGGTAACCAAATCCTGGTTTATTGAAAAAACCCTAAAGGAATATCGCTCCCTGTGCAACCATAAATATCAAGATCAAATTGTGCTGTGGTTTGAATACGATCTATTTTGCCAAATCAATATGCTAGCTGTTATCTCTTGGTTAAAGACCAATAGGCCTTTTGCTGAGATCTCCTTGGTGTGTAGTGGAAAAGAAGATGCATCGGACAAGCTTTATAGCTTAAATGAGCTGAGCGATGAGGAAGTTTTGAAGTTATACGAAAAGCGTACCTTCCTAACCCAGGACGATGTGGAGTATGCAGATTATGTTTGGCAGCTCTATTGTAGCGATAATCCAATTCGTTTGGAGAACTTAAAGGATTTCAGCAATTTCCAATTTACCTATTTGGAATCGGCCATTAGAGCGCATTTGATGCGTTTTCCTACCATAGAAAACGGATTGAACGAAGTGGAAAATAACATCCTTCGATTGGCCAACAGCACTAAGCCTAAATCAAAATCCGAATTATTGACCACAGTACTTAACAACCAAGGATTCTATGGTTTTGGGGATACCCAATATACCCGACTCATTGATAAATTAAAACCCCTATTCCTATCCTTTAAGCCAGTTACATTATCTAAGACTGGAAATGAAATACTCTTGGGCAATACCAGTTATTATTCCTGCATACAGGACAACGATGTATTCTTGGGGGGAGCTTTAAAATATGGTTTTCTGTACAACTCCAAAACAAACAGAATTCTAAAGTTATAGCATGCAACTTACTGCCTCAGAGCTTGTGCTAAACGCCGATAATAGTGTTTACCACCTTAACCTACATCCCGAAGAACTTGCTACCACCATTATTACGGTGGGTGACCCCGAACGCGTTCCGTTAATATCCCGATATTTTGACACCTTGGAGGTCAGTAAAATTAAAAGGGAATTCTGTACCCACACCGGGAGGATCGGCAAAAAATGGATAACCGTAATTTCCACGGGCATCGGAACCGATAATATTGATATTGTCCTTAACGAATTGGATGCGTTGGTAAATATAGATTTCAACAGCAGAATGGTTAAAAAGGAAAAAACCCAATTAGATATCATTCGTATTGGGACTTCAGGTGCTATACAACCAAATATTCCACTACATTCCTTTATAATGAGCGATTATGCAATAGGCTTGGATAGTCTCCTTCATTTTTATGATAGTGAACATGTACAGCATCCCGCTATTCAACAGGCGTTTTTAGCGCATTGCAATTGGTTAAAGGATAAATCTACCCCCTATGTGGTTCGTTGTGATGAGGAATTAGCGAAAAAGTTTACCGGCAAGCAGATGATTTCTGGTTTCACAGCCACTAATGTGGGCTTCTACGGTCCCCAAGGTAGGGTATTGCGCTTGCCCTTACAAGACGCCGAGATGAATCAGAAAATAGGTAGTTTTGACTACCAAGGCATGCAGATAACCAATATGGAAATGGAAACTGCCGGTATTTACGGACTTGCCAAGCTATTAGGCCATAGAGCCGTTTCACTTAATTGCATTCTAGCCAATAGAACTACCGGAGAGTTTTCCAAGGATCCCCAAAAAGCAACCCAAAATCTTGTTACCTATGCCCTAGAGCGCATTTTAGAAAATTGATATCCCGCATCGCTACTAGGGATTTAATGGATTTATTTAAGAAAGCATTGGTATCTTTGTAGTACTTTAATTTAGTACAAACTTCCAAACACACATCATTTTGAAAAAGATAAACATAATAGGTGTTCCTGAACATTTTAATTTCCCTTGGCATTTGGCCATTGAGGAAGGCGCATTTAAATCTAGGGGAATCGACTTAGAGTGGACAGATATTCCGGAAGGAACAGGAAAAATGGCTCAAATGCTACAGGAGGGAACTGCAGATTTAGCCATTATTCTAACCGAAGGGGTAGTGAAAAGTATTTCTGAAGGCAATCCCGTGAAAATTGTTCAAGAATATATTGCCAGTCCCCTATTATGGGGCATTCACGTTGCCCATGGCAGTGCATTTAACAGCTTGGAAGATCTGCAAGGGAAAACAGCTGCTATTAGCAGGTTTGGCAGTGGCAGTCATTTAATGGCTTATGTAAACGCACAAAATATTGGCTGGAACACCGAGGATCTTAAGTTTAAGGTGGTAGATAATCTAGAAGGAGCAGTAGCTGCTCTTACCAAAGGAACGGCCGACTATTTTATGTGGGAACGTTTTACCACAAAGCCATTGGTAGATCAACAGATATTTAAAAGAATTACAGACTGTCCTACCCCATGGCCGTGTTTTGTGGTAGCTGCTACAGATGCATTTATAACCGATAATTCTGGCATTTTACAACACATACTCGAGGTAATAAACACCTACACGGAAGATTTTAAAAATATTCCGAGCATAGACAAAACCCTATCCAACAACTATGGGCAGCAGCTAGAGGATATTCAGCACTGGCTTTCCCTTACTAGATGGAGTCAGAAAAAATTGGATGAAACCACTTTGAAATCGGTTCAGGACACCTTGTTAAATCTAAAACTTATAGAAGGAGTCTTACCGCATAGCTCAGTGATACACAGTTAAAGAAAACACCAGTCCATAACGCTTAGTAGCGCTATGGACTGTTTTTATCAGGAGTTTTCTACCAATCTATAGGCTGCAAACCACTTTTCACTAAAAGCTCATTGGTTTTCCCAAAATGCTTGTTTCCAAACCAATACCCCCTATTAGCACTAAGTGGTGAAGGATGTCCCGAGGTTAATACATGGTGCTTTTGGGCGTCTATTAATTTTATTTTTTTCTTTGCATACCCACCCCATAATAAAAACACCAAACCAGTTTTCTCCTGCGATAATTTAGAAATGACGGCATCTGTAAAGGTTTCCCATCCCTTTCCCTGATGGCTTCCGGCATGATGGGCCCTTACCGTTAGCGTAGCATTTAGTAATAATACACCCTGTTTTGCCCATTTTTCCAAATTACCGCTTTCCGGAATTGGTTTTTGCTGGTCTTCTTTGAGTTCCTTAAATATATTCACCAATGAAGGTGGGTGTGGCATTCCATCATTTACGGAAAAACAAAGTCCGTTAGCCAAACCTTGTCCGTGATAAGGGTCCTGCCCTATTAATACCACTTTGGTATCTTTTAACAAGCAGTGATTAAAGGCCGCGAAGATCTGCGACTCTGGCGGAAAGCACTGGTGCTCCGTGTACTCCTTCCTAACAAATGATTGAAGCTCCCTAAAATAAAGTTGGTTAAACTCGCTATTCAATAGCTGATGCCAATTAGGATCTAGGTTACCATACATAAGCAGTCAAATATGTTTTTTAAAATTAAGAAGGGCTTTAGGCAGTAACCCCTTAAAATATGAATCCGCTAATCTAACAAAATTTGACCAATGACAAATTTATGGCGTACCCTAAGTTTAGGAAGCTAAGGAAAACTATCTTATCTTGTTGTACTTGGAATAAATAATAATTAGGAAGCAGAATAAACCTTTTTGCTTTTTTGGAGTCCAACAATAGAACTCAAGTTAATACATGGTGATTGCAGAAGAAGTTTTGGTATTGCAATTAAAGCAAGAAGGCACCCGCTCAAAGGCTTTTGAAATCTTGGTGAACACCTATAAAGAACAATTGTATTGGCACATTAGAAGGATTGTACTAGATCATGACCATACAGACGATGTGTTACAAAACACTTTCATTAAAATTTTTAGGAACATTGAGGGCTTTAAAGGTGAGAGCAAATTGTATACTTGGATGTATAGAATTGCCACTAATGAGGCCTTGCGATTTTTAAAGTTGGAAGCCCAGAAATTAAAAATTAGCAATGAGGAGTTAATGGATTACACCTTAGGGAATTTAAAGGCTGACGTGTATTTTGATGGCGACGAAATACAATTGAGATTGCAACAGGCAATTGCCAAACTTCCCGAAAAACAGAAGCTAGTATTCAATATGAAGTATTTCCAGGAACTTAAATACGAAGAAATTTCAGAGATATTGGAAACCTCCGTAGGTGGATTAAAGGCATCCTATCATTTGGCAACAAAGAAGATTGAGGCATATTTAATGGAGCATTAAACCTTCTGCCCAAAATAAGGTCTAAATAAAAGCATGAAACAAGTTAATGAACATAGTGGTTTTAACGTTCCCGAAGGCTATTTTGACACCCTCACCGATAGGGTATTCTCCAAAATGCAAATGGAGAAGGTAAATAGTACCGAAAACGAGGACTTTAAATTACCAGAAGGGTATTTTAATACGCTCACTGACAAAATCCTTCTTAAGATAGAAACAGAGAAGGAGGTTCCCGTTAGATCATTAAAAAGATGGTATTATGCAGCCGCCTCTATTGCAGCAATACTCCTTATAATGCTTAGTTTCCCATGGAATAAAACAGCCAACAATAATGAGAATATCTTGGCTATTACCGATATAGAAAACTACTTGGAATTAGATGGTTGGGGTGGTTCATCCTATGAGCTCACAGAAATGTTCCTAGACAACGATTTGGAGTTAAGTGCCCTACCGGATAACCAACTAGACCAGGAAAGTGTAATAGAATATTTAAGTGCCAACATAGTGGATTTGGAAGAATTAAATTGGAACAATGATGATTAAAAAAATACGCATAGTACTACCCGTTTTTTGGTTGATGACCCTTGTGGCTTCAAATGCCCAAGGAAAGCATGATTGGGATAAGATAAAATCCTATAAGATTGCTTTTATCACAGAGCGCCTAACCCTTAGCCCGAAGGAAGCACAAGACTTTTGGCCCCTCTATAACGAATATGAGGCCCAAAAAATTGAATTTCATAAAAAGGAGCATCAGGAAATTAAAGACAAAATAAAGAATTTGGATGCACTTTCTTCAAAGGAGGCAGATGCGCTCTTAAATCAGATGAAAAAATTAGAGGAAGAAAAACACCGTGCACACAAGGCGTATGTAGAGCGGGTCTCTAACACTATCTCTGCAAAAAAGACCATCATTCTTTTGCAGTCGGAAGAAGCCTTTAAACGACAGTTGATAAGGCAATATAGAAAGAAACGCGGGGAAGATTCGGGAGCAGATAACTAATCAGTCTCAACCCTCAGAAATCAAGAAGGATTTTTGTAAATAATTGCTATTTATGTTTTATCCATAAAACTTGCCCACTTACTTAAAGGTTAATTTAGCAATTCTATTTGCCCCAGCTGCATAGGCTACGGAATCATTTAAAAAACGTAGGGTATAAAATGACTCATCGGATAGCTGCTTCCAGTTTTCTCCACTATCATGGGAATAGGCAATCCCCTTAAATCCGATTGCCACTAATTCTTTTCCCTCAGAGTTGGGAATATATTGTACACAACTTCTATAATCCGGTAAGTTACCACTAGCAACCAAATTCCACGTTTTCCCCCCATCAAAAGTAACTGCCTTATTTTTTAGATTGCTCTCTGGATCCGTATAGTCCCCACCTATTATAAACCCTGTTTTTTCGTCATAAAAATCAACGGAAAAGATTCCTTGGGTTGATTTCTCACTAAGAATGGGAGTAGAAATAATTTCCCAAGACCTTCCTTTATCTCCTGAATAATAAATATTCCCAGTAGTTGTAGCAATCCAGGTTTTGTCTCCCATCACCTTTATGTTGGTATTACTAGCTGCAAAGGCTCCTTCACCTTCTTTGGCTTTTGGAAGAGACGAGCAGGCTAATTTTTTCCAGCTAATACCTCCGTCTCGCGTAATTATTATTGAAAGACAGCCCTCCATACTATCCCCAACTGCAATCCCCTCCCTATTATTCCAAAAAGTCATGGCATTGTAGAACACCTTATCGTCCTCCTCCTTATACACCAACTCCATAGAGCCCGTATCACCTGTTTTATATAACAGGGCCGGATTGCCAACAGAAAGCATAAAAAAGTCCGTAGCGGTATGTGCCACTGCTCTAAACTCTGGAGCAACGGAATCGTACATCTGGGTATTTACCCTTGCATGTTCACTTTCAAGGTCTAATAAACCAAAGGCACCTTTATTGGCAGCAAAGGCCAAGCTTTTACCATCCATCAATTCTATAGCTCTGATGCTTAATGAATCGGTTAAAACAGTTTTAATATCTACTGAAGTAAAAACCTTTGACTCTTCCTTTTGCGCACAGGAAACCATCAGCAATAGTAACAAAACAGGGATAAATCTGGTCATGCTCATAATTTTTAGTAAAAATAATAGGAATAGCTTCTAATACAATACCTTTGCAATCTTAATTTTTTATAAATGCGATTACACAGAAATCTAGTATTTGCAGTTGTTGATGCCCTTAATCTTATATTTAATGAGGGCGAATATGCAGATAAGGTAGTAGAAAAAGTACTAAAATACGATAAGCGCTGGGGCGCACGGGATAGAGGTTTTATAGCCGAAACCACCTATGATATGGTGCGTTGGAAAAGGCTTTATGCAGAAATTGCCGAGGTAAAGGCGCCATACAGTAGGCCCAACCTATTTAGAATGTTTGCTGTTTGGGCAGTTCTAAAAGGAATTCGACTTCCAGATTGGAAGCAAATAGAACCAACCCCTGAAAGAAGGATTAAAGGTAAGTTTGATGAACTTTCCAAAATCAGAAAATTTAGGGAATCCGTTCCAGACTGGATGGACGAGATGGCCGTTAAAGCCCTAGGAGAAGACCTGTGGACCAAGGAAATTGCAGCTCTAAATCAGCAAGCCGACGTTATCCTTCGCGTAAACACTTTAAAAACCGATAAGGAAACCCTAAAGAATTCACTTCGTGAAGCTGGGATAGAAACGGAAAGTTTACGAGGATACCCAGATGCCTTAAAACTGGTTGAGCGAAGCAATGTATTTATCACCGAACCCTTTAAAATGGGCTGGTTTGAAGTACAGGATGCATCGTCACAATTGGTAGCTCCGTTTTTGGATATACAACCCGGACAGCGAGTTGTGGATACTTGTGCTGGTGCAGGAGGCAAAACTCTCCACCTAGCTGCCTTAATGGAGAATAAGGGGCAATTGATTTCCTTGGACATCTATGGAAATAAGCTAAAAGAGCTTAAAAGAAGAGCCAAGAGAGCTGGGGCACACAATGTGGAAACCAGACTTATTGAAACCACCAAGGTAATTAAGAAGTTAACCAATACCGCAGATCGCGTACTTATAGACGCTCCTTGTACCGGACTTGGTGTGCTTAAGAGAAACCCAGATGCAAAATGGAAATTGCAACCAGAATTTCTTGAAAAAATTATGGGTACCCAGCAAGATATTCTACAAGATTACAGTCGCATCGTTAAACCTGGCGGTAAGCTAGTTTATGCCACCTGTTCTATCCTACCGCAGGAAAACATCCTGCAGGTAAAGAAATTCCTTGGGTCTGAGGCTGGAAAAGATTTTAGCCTAATTAAGGATACCAAAATCTATGCCTCCAAAACAGGCTACGACGGATTCTATATGGCGCAATTAGAGAAGAATCCCGCATAAGGATGCCACTAAAACAAACGATCCCCGATGCAAACATCGGGGATCGTTTGTTTATAAGGCTATGTAAAAACCTTCTCAGGTTATACACCTATTAAATTCCAACTCGTATAATAGCATTGGGCATTCTCACCCCAACCCCTGTTCTTATAGTAGTTCCTCTATAAGGCCTATGAGGGCGGTAGTGCGCATTATGGTAATAGTAGAAAGAAGCATGACTGTGGTAATGGCTACTGTGGTGACAGTGAGCGTTACAATGCTGCCTGTGCTCCGCATAAGCGTCTCTTTTACCTTTTAGATAAGCTTTATAGGC
This sequence comes from Arenibacter lacus, assembly GCF_008711145.1. NCBI lineage: Bacteria > Pseudomonadati > Bacteroidota > Flavobacteriia > Flavobacteriales > Flavobacteriaceae > Arenibacter > Arenibacter lacus. Next base: position 35,643 of record NZ_VVIN01000023.1, on the reverse strand, counting down.
TTTTCTGTTGCGCTTCTTAAGTTTCCGCTCATATGCCTTCTGCTCTTCCCAAAACTCCTCTTCCTCTGCTTCAGCCAATTGTAGGGATTGTTCATACTCTGCATCTTCCATACCACGCTGCTCATAGTAAGATGGGCTATCTTTTTCATCCGTATCTTTTTCTTGGGCAAAAGCACCAACTGTTATGAATAACAGACTCAACAATGATAAAAAATTAATTCTCTTCATAATTGTAATTATTATTTTTCGAACCTTCCCGTTCGAAGCGTTGATTTGTATATGAAACAACTAAAAGAGAAAAAACCCTACCTACTTCCTCAACAAACTATGTACTTTAAAAATAATCTCCCCCAGCTTTTAGGGTTAACCCATCTTTATGCATTATGATATCAGCTAGTGCATTGGTTTTTATCAACTCGTACTTAAAGTAAAACTTCATAGCGTGAATTTTACTTTGATAGAATGGGGTAGAATAGGTTTTGTCCTTAGCTCGCAGGTCGGATTCGGCTTTTAACGCGATATCTAGCCATACCCAACCAAGCACTAAATTCCCCATAAATTCCATAAACACCGTGGCATCCGCTAGAAAACGTTCATAATCTCCTTGTTTGGCAATAGGCATTAAATAGGCGGTTACCTCTTGTATCAACTTAATTTTATCACCTAATATTTTAGCATAGGGAATTAACGAATCCATGGCAATTGCCTCGGTAATGGTAGTATGTATTTCATTTAGCAAAAACTCCAAAGCTTTCCCATTATCCATAAGTACCTTGCGCCCCAAGAGGTCCTGAGACTGTATTCCCGTTGTTCCCTCGTAAATACTATAAATCCGAATATCCCTGTAATATTGTTGCAGTATATAATCTGAGCAGAAACCATAGCCCCCCAGCACCTGAAGTCCGTTACTTACTGCCCTTGCTCCTGCCTCGGAGGGATATGTTTTTACAATGGGCGTTATAATTTCCAAAAGGTATTCGTACTTCTTTTTAGTCTCAGAATCTTTTTTGGCAAGCGCTAGATCGTGATACTTTGCGGCCAACAATATGAGACCTAAGGAACCTTCGGCAATTGTCTTTTGCAGTAACAACATGCGCCTTACATCTGGGTGTTCTATTATTAAACACGGTTTCTCCATAGGGTCTTTTTTGCCAGAACTACGGAGTTTTCTGCCTTGTGTACGTTCTCTTGCGTAGGCGAGTGAGGCCTGGTAAGCCGCCATCGCTATTGCTCCAGCTCCCCTACCTACCCCAATCCGAGCGTCGTTCATCATTTGGAACATATATTTTAATCCCTGGTGTGCTTCTCCTACCAACCATCCCCTACAGTTATTATGGTCCCCAAACCCCAAATGCGTGGTAGCAAAACCACGTTGCCCCATTTTCTCAAAATCGGCCAAAGTGCTTACATCGTTTTTTACAAGCTCGCCGCCCTCTAGCCGTAATTTTGGCACTACAAATAAAGAAATTCCCTTGGTACCTGCGGGTGCTCCTTCTATACGGGCCAATACCAGGTGAACAATATTTTCCACATAGGGGTAATCGCCCCCGGAAATAAATATTTTTTGCCCCTTTATCAGATGATACCCCTTCTGCTGGGGTATGGCCTTGGTAGTAATATCCGACAAGGAGCTGCCAGCATCGGGTTCTGTGAGGCACATAGTACCTCCCCACTCGCCCGACAGCATTTTTGAGATATAGGTTTCCTTTAGATCGCTATTACCAAAATGGGTGATTAGCTCCGCAGCTCCCAAGGTTAAGGTGAGGTGTCCGGGGAGGTGATTATTAGCCGCATCCATCACGTACATAGCTGCTGTATGTACTATAAATGGTAGCTGCAATCCGCCTATCTCATAATCGAAAGGACCACAGATTAAACCCATTTCTCCCCCCTTCTTCATTATCACCCCCACCTGCTTATGCACCATCACTTCCCCCTCCCTAAACTCGGCAGGAAATTGGTCCATCTCTCTAAAAAACGGAAACAGTTCACGATCGGAAAATTCCTTTACCGCATCCAAAAACAACTCCATGGATTCCATATTGTGATCCTGATACCGCTCCAATTGTAACAAGGAGGGAAGTCCGTGTACCTTGTCCAATAAATATTTTAGGGTCAGAAAATCGATGTATTGCGCTGCCATAGTATAGATTGGTTTGGTTAATATCCTTACTAAGATAAAATATAATCGATCCAAATCTGATCCCTTCTCCTATCATTCCCTTGCAAGCATAAAAATCTAAGGTACTATATCAATTAAGTCCGCTATCTTTGGGGATTAAAACTCACTATTCAGGATTGAAGAACGAAAATAAAGCCATAAAGACCATTTATTTTAGTATTGCCGGGAGTTTATTATTGGCAATTATAAAGGCCTTGGCAGGCTTTTTTGGAAACTCTTATGCGTTAATAGCGGATGCTATAGAGTCTACCACCGATATATTCTCTTCCCTCTTGGTGCTTTTTGGCTTAAAGTATGCCAAAAGACCAGCAGACGAAAACCACCCTTATGGCCATGGTAAAATAGAACCCCTTATTACCTTTATGGTAGTTGGTTTTTTACTATTATCAGCAGGTTTAATCGCCTACACCAGTATACAGAATATACAAACCCCTCACTTACCCCCTAAGCCGTGGACCTTGGCAGTCCTAGCGGGTATCATTGTATGGAAGGAAGTATCCTTTAGACTTGTGCTCAAAAAAAGTATTGCTACCAACAGCTCCTCCCTAAAAGCGGATGCTTGGCACCATAGAAGTGATGCCATCACCTCGGTAATGGCGTTTATAGGTATCTCCATTGCCCTCTTATTAGGGGATGGCTTTGAAACTGCCGATGATTGGGCAGCCTTATTTGCGGCCGGCTTCATTATTTACAATAGCTATTTGATATTCCGTCCTGCATTAGGTGAGGTGATGGACGAACATAGGTACGACGACCTGATTGAGGAGATAAGAGTAGTTTCGGCAGGTGTAAAAGGGGTTCTGGGAACCGAAAAATGCTTTGTAAGAAAGACAGGCACTAGATACCATGTAGATCTTCATGCCTTGGTTGATGGGAAAATAAGCGTAACGGAAGGTCACGCTATATCCCACCTACTAAAAGACACCCTGATGAGTAAAATACCGAATCTAGATAACGTATTAATCCATATTGAACCTAAATAATACCTAAAGTTGCCTCCCTTTTGATTGTATACTGAAAGGTTCTTCCTGAGTCCTAAATCCTAGGCATCCCTCCAAAATGAGGAAACCAATAAATTGTAGAAACTGAGAGAAGAATTCCAAGCCGATTTGGTATAAAGAACGTCATCAAAATCCCCCTTTTCACCCCACTTTTCCATTTATTACCAACTACCCTAAAAAACTGTTGATCAATCCCCTTAAAAATTACAGTTTAAAACCGTAAATTTGTGCCTTTCTTAATCATACAATTTATAAACTAGATGATTCATTTCTTCGGAGACCTCGACACCAAAGTATTTGCGGTACAAACCAAGCAAGATCTGTTACAGGAAGATATTTTAAAACTTAGCTGGTTGTTTGGTAATCAGCCCAAAATAATAGCGGCGTCCTTAGACGCCTTTTTTGTTGGTCCTAGGGCAGCCATGATTACTCCATGGAGTACCAATGCCACGGAAATCACCCAAAACATGGGGATATCCGGGATAATAAGAATTGAGGAGTTTGTAGCTTCTACCAAGGAGTTTAAAGACTACGACCCCATGCTGTCTCAAAAATACAGTTCCTTAGATCAGGATATTTTTAAGGTAGACGTTCAGCCTGCCCCTATCTTGGAGATAGAGGACATTGCTGCCTACAATGAGCAGGAAGGCTTGGCCTTAAACGAGGAGGAAGTGGAATACCTAGAGCAAATGTCTCAGAAGATTGGACGTAAACTAACCGATTCCGAAGTTTTTGGATTTAGTCAGGTTAACTCCGAACACTGTAGACATAAGATATTTAACGGCACCTTTATTATAGATGGGGAAGAAAAGCCGTCCTCCCTATTCCAGCTAATTAAAAAGACCTCCAAGGAGAATCCCGGGGATATAGTATCGGCCTATAAAGATAATGTGGCCTTTATTAAAGGGCCTAAAGCGGTACAATTTGCCCCGAAATCTGCAGACAAGCCCGACTTCTATGAAGAAAGCGAATTCGATTCTGTGATTTCGCTAAAAGCGGAAACCCATAACTTCCCTACAACGGTAGAACCCTTTAACGGGGCAGCTACTGGTGCAGGGGGTGAAATACGCGACCGTCTTGCTGGTGGTAAAGGATCACTTCCCTTGGCAGGTACGGCAGTGTACATGACCGCTTACTCCAGGTTGGAAGAAAACAGACCTTGGGAGAAGGCTATGGAAGAAAGGGAGTGGTTATACCAAACCCCTATGGACATCCTGATAAAAGCCTCTAACGGAGCTTCAGATTTCGGAAATAAATTTGGTCAGCCTTTAATTGCCGGTTCGGTACTCACATTTGAACATGAAGAGGACGCTCGTAAATTAGGTTTCGACAAAGTAATAATGCAGGCTGGTGGAATAGGATATGGAAAAGCAGAGCAAGCGTTGAAGGACGAACCAAAATCTGGGGATAAGATAGTTATCCTTGGTGGTGACAACTACCGAATTGGGATGGGTGGTGCTGCAGTTTCCAGTGCCAATACCGGAGAATTTGGTTCAACGATTGAACTAAACGCCATTCAGCGTTCTAACCCTGAAATGCAAAAAAGGGCCGCCAATGCTATTAGGGGTATGGTAGAGGCAAAAAACAACCCTATTGTTTCAATTCACGATCACGGTGCTGGAGGGCATTTAAACTGTCTTTCCGAATTAGTGGAAGACACAGGCGGACAGATAGATTTGGATAAACTCCCTGTGGGAGATCCTACCTTATCGGCTAAGGAAACCATTGGGAACGAATCCCAAGAGAGAATGGGATTGGTAATCGGGAAGCAAGACATAGACATGCTGCAACGTATTGCAGATAGGGAAAGATCCCCCATGTATAAAGTAGGAGAGGTCACTGGCGATAAACGTTTTACCTTCGAATCTAGCACTACAGGTGAAAAACCAATGGACTTGGACCTTTCCGACATGTTTGGAAGCTCTCCAAAGACCATTATGACAGATACTACCATTAATAGGGAGTACGCTGCTCCTTCTTATTCTTTGGAGCATTTCCACGAGTACTTGGAGAACGTACTTCAGTTAGAAGCAGTTGCCTCCAAGGATTGGCTTACCAACAAGGTAGACCGTTGTGTGGGAGGAAGAGTTGCCAAGCAACAATGTGTAGGACCTCTTCAACTACCCTTGAACAATTGCGGTGTAATGGCCTTAGATTTTAAAGGAAAGGAAGGAATTGCAACCTCTATTGGGCACTCCCCCATTTCCGGATTAATAGACCCTACCGCTGGAAGCAAAAACAGTATAGCAGAAGCCTTAACCAATATTGTTTGGGCGCCGTTAAAAGACGGACTCTCTTCTGTTTCATTATCCGCAAACTGGATGTGGCCGTGTAACAATGAAGGGGAAGATGCCAGATTGTATGAAGCGGTATCTGCGGTTTCCGATTTTTCTATCGCATTGGGCATTAATGTACCTACCGGGAAAGATTCGCTTTCTATGAAACAGCGTTATAAGAACGATGAGGTAATTGCACCCGGAACAGTAATCATCTCCGCTGCTGCCAACTGTAACGATATTAATAAGGTAGTGGAGCCCGTTTTACAAAAAAATGGAGGAGATATTTATTATATCAACTTATCGGAAGATAGTCACAAATTAGGCGGATCTTCTTTTGCTCAAGTTTTCAATACTATTGGCAACGAAGCACCTTCCGTACTGAACGCCCAGAACTTTAAAAACACCTTTAACACTATACAAACCTTAATTGGGGATGGGAAAATCCTTGCTGGGCATGACGTGGCCTCAGGCGGTTTAATTACTACGCTCTTAGAACTCTGTTTTGCAGATCAACAACTAGGTGCTAATTTAGATTTAAGCCCTATCTCGGAAGCCGATACCATTAAGGTGTTATTTGCCGAAAATTCAGGAATCGTTTTCCAGGCAAAGGACGCCTCCGTAGAAGCGGTACTTAAGGAAGCCGGAATCACCTTTTATAATATTGGTTCTGTTACCGAAGAAGCCACGCTAACCATTAAGAATAATGAGGTGGAATTAGGGCTGAATATCGAATCATTAAGGGATACTTGGTTTAAAACCTCCTACTTGTTAGATCAACGACAAACAGCCAATAATTTGGCGAAAGATCGTTATGACAACTATAAGAAGCAGCCTTTAAAATATAGCTTCCCATCTCATTTTGATGGAAAAGCACCACAAATACCTGCCGCTGGAAATAGACCGAAAGCAGCAATTTTGAGGGAAAAAGGAAGTAATTCTGAACGAGAAATGGCCAACGCTATGTATTTGGCCGGATTTGATGTTAAGGACGTTCATATGACCGACTTAATATCAGGTAGAGAAACCTTGGAGGATATTCAATTTATTGGCGCTGTAGGCGGATTCTCTAACTCCGATGTATTGGGAAGTGCCAAAGGTTGGGCTGGAGCGTTTAAGTACAACGAAAAAGCCAACAAAGCATTGAAGGCATTCTTTGATAGACCAGACACCTTATCTGTTGGGATCTGTAATGGCTGTCAATTATTCATGGAATTGGAGTTGATCAACCCAGATCATGAAACCCATGGTAAAATGACCTATAACGATTCCAAAAAGCACGAGAGCGGATTTAGTTCCGTGACCATCCAGAAAAATAACTCTGTGATGCTTTCTACCTTAGAAGGTGCCAAACTAGGAGTTTGGATATCTCATGGGGAAGGGAAATTTAGCCTACCCCTATCGCAGGAAAACTATCAGATTGTAGCCCAATACGGCTATGAAGGATATCCGGCAAATCCCAATGGCAGTGATTACAATACTGCCATGATGTGTGATAAGACTGGGAGACATTTAGTTACCATGCCCCATATAGAACGGTCTATATTCCAATGGAACTGGCCTTACTACCCCAAGGATAGAAAAGATGAAGTTTCTCCTTGGTTAGAAGCATTTGTAAACGCTAGAAAATGGTTGGAGAAGAACGCTAAGTAATTCTCATTTATCAATTTTAATACAAATTACCCCGTTGGACATTTCCTTCGGGGTAATTTATTTTTAGAGCCTAGTTGATGTTGTTCAGTAAACTTAGTTTTACCGAATATTTACCATATTTCTTAAATAGTTTATGACCGAAAAATCATTACTTTTAAAAGTTCCTGATTTTTCATTTCTAGGTTTTATGAACGTTGATTGATCATATATACGCCTAGTTCTTAATTATCCATATTTCAGGAATTTGAATTCTAAACAGCTTATAAATTGAAGAAAACCACCAACTATAAAGCCATAAATAGAGCCTCTTGGAATAGCCGGGTAGAAACACATTTAAGTTCGGCATTCTATGACCTTAATGGTTTTCTAAATGGAAAATCGTCCTTAAAATCAATAGAACTAGACTTGTTGGGCAATGTGAAGGGTAAAAGTATACTTCATTTGCAGTGTCACTTTGGTCAAGATACCATCTCTCTTAGCCGTTTAGGAGCACATGCTACAGGTATAGATCTGTCTGACAAAGCAATTGAGGCTGCCAAGAAAATTGCCGCTGATACAAACTCCAAAACAACTTTTATTTGTTGCGATATATATGATTTACCAAAACATTTAAAAAAACGATTTGATATTGTTTTTACAAGCTATGGAACCATTGGATGGTTACCCGATTTAAGTCAATGGTCGGAAATTATTTCTCGATTTCTAAAACCGGGTGGAAAGTTTGTATTCGTAGAATTTCATCCTGTAGTATGGATGTTTGATGACAATTTTGAAAAAATTGGCTATAATTACTTCAACTCAGGAGCAATTGTAGAAACAGAACAAGGAACTTATGCCGATAAAAATGCAGGAATTGAACAGGAGTATGTAATGTGGAACCACAGCTTAAGCGAAGTGATCCATAACCTACTTATGGCGGGACTAGAAATTAAAGCATTTGAGGAATTTGATTACTCACCTTATAATTGTTTCAATCATACCGTTGAAATAGCACCTGGGAAATTCAGAATAAAACACCTGGAAAATAAGATTCCAATGGTCTATTCCTTAGTCGCAACTAAAAAAAATACTTCCTCAGAATAATAAAAGGTTAGTCGCACATAGTTTTCCCTCTAATACATTAATGCCCTTTTTTTTACTACCTGTTACTGATATCCCATAAAACGCTTGGTTTTAAATATCTTTGGGGCGTATAATCCATCAAATCATATTCAAAAAGACTCTATGGGAATTTATGACTTATTGATCAAATCCACGGAAATAAAGCTTTCCTTGGATGATATCCATTTTAGCCAAGAGAACAAGAAAAGTTTAAATCAGTTATTAAACGAGTTTAAGCATTTTGAAGCTTTAAAGGAGTACGATTTGCCCATCGATAATTAGATATTATTGCACGGCCATACAGGATGCGGAAAAACGGCCACCGCAAAGGCAATAGCCAAGCGATTAAATAAGGATATCATTATCCTTAATTTAGGGGGAATAGTATCTTCCCGCTTAGGAGAAACAGCTAAGAATGTTACCAATATTTTCCAACGGGCCCGAAGGGAAAAAGCAGTACTTTTTATAGATGAATTCGATTTTTTGGGAAAACTAAGAGACTATGATGAAAAGGATTCTGGAGAAATGAAGCGCTTGGTAAATACGGTTATTCAGTTAATCGATTATCTTTCCAATGACACCCTACTTATAGCAGCAACCAACCATTTGGAGGTAATAGATAAGGCCATCTTACGGCGATTTCAATTAAGGCTAAAGTTTACCCTTCCCTCCAAAAGCGAGCTAGATAGTTATTACGACGAATTGCTAATCAACTATCCAACAGCATTCCGAAAAATTACAAGGAAATATGACATTTCCTATGCCGAAGCACAGGACATTATCCATAGGGAAGTGAAAAAACTAATTATAGAAAGGGAAGAAAGCAAAGAGCAAAAATAAGGTTCTTAGTTTTTTTGCAAACATTACCCCTTTATCTATAAAAATAAAAAAACCCGCAGTCCTCTTTTCCAGATTCAATGGGCTTTTTTGGTATCAACTTAATGTTCTTGCCTCCCAATCCTATAGTTCAGTTTGGTTGGCTTATATCCTATTCTTATTTTGAATAGCTTGTATAGATCGCCTTCTCCAGGGCCTCCCAATGTTCGGCAGTCATACGTTCTGGAGTAAATAGGCAAATCCCTGTAGCTCCATTTTCCATAGACGCTCTTATGGCAGTGCCTATCTCGGAAGGTAGTAATCCGTGATTTTCAGGATCATTTTCCTCTGTTTTAGTTTCTGGAGTAGGACATATAAACAATCCGCTATAAATAGGTTTTTGATTGTTTACAGCAGCCACTTCCTCTTTGGTAACCTCCCCTACCCATTCTGGACCTTTTAGGTAAAAGTCGTTATAGTTCATAGGATATACAGCGTCCAAATTCCATTTATCCCATTCTTGTCTAACCAGCTTTTTGGAAATACTGGGACCTGGAAAAACAGCAGCATTTAATTTTTTCCCTTTTCCATGAACTACTTCGGCGATATTGTTTACCACATTGGTAATCAAATTATACCTAAACTGCTTCCATTCGGCAACTTGGGAAGGATCTTCCACCTCCTTAATATCTATTCTGGATTCTTCTTTAAAATCTGCAACACAGTCGTCACAATAGCAATAATCAGCCACGGGATACTCTTCATTCATCACCAAGCCGTACTTGTCCCAAAGCCCTTCGGCAAGAATAACATCAGGAAAGCGGATATAATCTAAATGAATTCCGTCTACTTCCGCTACATCCGCAATACTCCCATATAATTCGGCCAAAAATTGATGCGTTCCCTCCTTATTAGGGCAGAGAAATTTATAATAGGGAACATAAGCAGGTTTCTCAAAGGCAGATTCACCATTCCTATTGATTGCATATAGTTCCGGGGCTAGTTTTGGGTTTTCACCCTGTACCATAGTGGGCACCCAGGTATGGAATTCCAATCCGGCTTCCTTTACCAATTTCCCCACCCTTTTGTAGGTTTCTGGATCTTGCCCCCCATTGTACATTAATCCGTCAATTCCCTTTTGCTTATAATCCTTAAAGGTATTCAGCAACTCCTGATCGGTGGCCTCACCAGGCCCTCCAGTCCATGCATAGACCGGAATTTTTGATTTCTCCGCGCAAGAATACAGCGTAAAAACTACCATCAAGGCGGCAAATAATTTTTTCATATACGTAATTTAAAGGTTAAAATATGTCATTTAAGTATGCGTTTTCAAAATAATCAAAAATCCCACTATAATGAAAGTGGAATCCGCTATATTTTATAGGTCCTCTAAATAAAATCCATTAATTTTTCATTCGTTTATAATAGGCCCTTGTTACCTTAATTACTCTTTATAATTACCAATCTATAGATGTGGGCGTGTACTCCTAAAGATTTATCATACATAATTGTAATTTAGGGAATAATGTACTTCATAACTTGTTTAAGGTAACCCCATATAATTAGTCAAAGAAACCCATTGCCATGCCAAAAATCACCCATTATTAAGGTAAGCATAACCATTTTTATCGATTCAGATATTGGTTGGTTTGATAATAATAATGTAAATTCAGCAGTTATAAATAACCATTTTTACGAATGTGATTTTATTATATGGGTCCATTCCCTTAATTTGCCAAACCATTAGTTTATAAAATATGCAAGAAATTACCCGTCTTTTTGATTTCCCCTATTATCAATTGGAGAAATATAACCTAAAAAAATCTTTAGTAACCAAATACCAGGGAACATGGATTGCCACTTCTTCCCAAGAGTATGTGGACAAGGCAAATCAAATGAGTAGAGCTTTGCTCCGATTGGGAATTAAAGCAAATGATAAGATTGCCTTGATATCCATGAACAACAGAACGGAATGGAATATCATGGATATCGCTATTCTGCAATTGGGCGCACAAACTGTCCCAATCTACCCTACCGTTTCCGAAAACGATTATGAATATGTTCTTAATCATTCCGAGGCCAGCCACTGCTTTGTTTCTTGTAAGGAGGTATACGATAAGTTGGCATCTGTTAGAGGTAATACGCCCCATTTAAAAGAGGTGTATTCCTTTGATAAATTGGATGAATGTAAAAACTGGGACGAACTTTTAACATTGGGGGAAGATACTTCCAATCAGCCAGCGGTAGAGGAACATAAAAACTCGGTACAGCCACATGATCTGGCAACCTTAATTTACACCTCAGGAACCACAGGAAAGCCTAAAGGTGTGATGCTAACCCATGATAATGTGGTAAGTAATGCGATAGAAAGCTCCAAAAGATTTCCCATTACCCCTGGAAATACAACGGGACTTAGTTTTTTACCCCTATGCCATATCTATGAGCGCATGGTAATCTATCTCTACCAATATATGGGAGTCTCCATTCATTACGCAGAGTCCATGGATAAAATTGCCGATAATATCAAGGAAGTGGCTCCACATGTTATGACTGCTGTTCCTAGGGTTTTGGAAAAGGTATACAACTCTATCATTGCCAAAGGAACCGCATTAACCGGGATTAAAAAAATGCTGTTTTTCTGGGCCGTCGATGTCGGATTAAAATATAAACCATACGGACAAAACGGATGGTGGTACGAGTGGCAATTAAAGCTGGCGAGAAAATTGATTTTTAGCAAGTGGAAAGAAGGCCTTGGAGGCAACCTAATGCTGGTAGCTTCCGGAAGTGCAGCCTTACAACCCCGCTTGGCGAGAATATTCAATGCAGCCGAGATGGGAGTCATGGAAGGGTATGGACTTACAGAGACCTCCCCGGTGATTGCCGTTAACGATATGCGCAACGGCGGATTTAAAATAGGCACCGTTGGTAAATTATTGGATCGCACTGAGGTTAAAATAGCCGAAGATGGGGAAATTTGTGTAAAAGGTCCGCAAGTAATGCTAGGCTATTATAAGGATAAGGAGAAAACCGATCAGGTGTTAGAAAACGGGTACTTCCATACTGGAGATATTGGCGAAATAGATTCTGAAGGATTTTTAAAGATCACAGACCGAAAGAAAGAGATGTTTAAAACCTCTGGTGGAAAATATGTAGCCCCTCAAATATTGGAAAACCGCTTTAAACAATCCCGATTTATAGAACAGATCATGGTAGTGGGAGAAGGCGAGAAAATGCCCGCCGCCCTAATTCAACCCGACTTCGCATTTGTTAGGGATTGGGCCAAAATTCATCAAATTGAATTAGGTGACAATGAAGACTTGGTAACCAATGAAAAAGTTTTGGCACGCTACCAAGAGGAAATAGACCTGGCCAATGAAAAATTCGCTAAATGGGAAAAAGTGAAGCAGTTTAGATTAACTCCCGATGTATGGAGTATAGAAGAAGGCCACCTTACCCCTACCCTAAAATTGAAAAGAAAAATAATCAAGGAAAAATACAAGGTTCTTTACAACGATATCTACGGACATTAAAAGAATTCCTACTATCCAGTAATACTCAGCTCCTTATATCTATAAGGAGCTTTTTTATGCCTTTATTTTTTTACAACATTTATTATGCATGCATAATAAATTTTCCTATATTTGGGACACTGGCAAAAAATAAATGAAAGATATAACAATAGATTATGCGTTACGGGCCACTTGGCAAGCAGTAACTAAAATGTATAATGAAGAGGCTAAAAAGTTTGAAAGCACCATGGCCGTGGGTTTTACCTTATTGAGTATAGATCCTAAAACAGGAACTCCTTCCACCGCCTTAGGGCCAAAAATGGGTATGGAAGCCACCAGTTTGTCCAGAATTCTAAAAAGTATGGAGCAAAAGGGATTGATTGTACGTAAACCTAATCCCAATGATGGCAGAGGGGTACTGATTCACCTAACAGATTTTGGAAGGGAAAAAAGGGACGATTCCAAAGCTGTGGTACTCCGGTTTAATGAAACGGTACGCTCCCATGTTTCCGAAGAAAAGCTAGATGCCTTTTTTGAGGTTACCGAGCTGATTAACCGTTTAGTCTCCGAAAAGAAAATTTATCCTAAAAAGACCATAACTAATTAATATTAAAATTGATGAAAAGACATATTAAAAAGGTAGCAGTAATTGGCTCCGGTATTATGGGAAGTGGAATTGCATGCCATTTTGCCAATATAGGTGTAGAAGTATTGCTATTGGATATTGTTCCTAGGGAACTCAATGAGAAAGAGAAAGCTAGCGGACTCACCTTAGAGGATAAGGTAGTTCGCAATAGATTGGTGAACAATTCCCTGAAAACTGCACTTAGTTCCAAGCCCTCCCCTATTTACCATCAAAAATTTGCCCAGCGTATCGTTACAGGAAACCTAGAAGATGATATTGCTAAAGTGGGTAATGTTGATTGGATTATTGAGGTGGTGGTAGAACGATTGGATATTAAGAAAAAAGTGTTCGAGAATCTGGAAAAACACAGGAAACCAGGAACCTTAATTACCAGTAATACCTCTGGTATTCCCATAAAATTTATGAGTGAGGGAAGAAGTGAGGATTTCCAAAAACACTTCTGTGGAACCCACTTTTTTAATCCAGCCAGATACTTAAAATTGTTCGAAATTATCCCAGGACCCAAAACCTCTCCGGAAGTCTTGGAGTTTTTAAATGGGTATGGGGAACGGTTTTTAGGAAAGACTTCTGTTATAGCTAAGGACACCCCCGCCTTTATTGGTAACCGGATCGGCATCTTTGGCATCCAAAGCCTATTCCATATGGTAAAGGAAATGGATCTTACCGTAGAAGAGGTAGATAAATTAACAGGCCCTGTAATAGGTAGACCTAAGTCTGCCACCTTCCGTACGGTAGATGTTGTAGGCTTGGATACCTTGGTACACGTAGCCAATGGTATCCATGAGAATTGCCCTAAGGATGAACGGCACCAGCTGTTTCAGCTTCCCGACTTCATCAATACTATGATGGAGAACAACTGGTTGGGTAGTAAAACAGGGCAAGGATTCTACAAGAAAATAAAAAATGAGGACGGTTCTAGTGAAATAAAGACCTTAGACCTCAATACCATGGAATACAGGTCCAAGAAAAGGGCCAATTTTGCTACTTTAGAACTTACCAAGACCATAGACAAGGTAGTAGACCGCTATAAAGTATTGGTAGGTGGAAAAGATAAGGCCGGGGAATTTTATAGAAAAAGTTTCGCTGCTCTTTTCGCCTATGTTTCCAATAGGATTCCTGAAATAGCCGATGACCTTTATAAAATAGATGATGCCATGAAGGCCGGATTTGGCTGGGAGCATGGGCCGTTTCAAATCTGGGATGCCATTGGGGTCCAAGAAGGCTTGGAAATGATTAAAAGCGAAGGATTATCTGCAGCCCCATGGGTTACAGATATGATGGAGTCCAATTCTAAATCGTTTTATACAGTGAAGGAGGGCGCTACCTATTATTATAACATCCAATCTAAAAAATCGGAAAAGGTACCTGGTCAAGATGCCTTTATTATCCTAGACAACATTCGCAAGTCTAACCAAGTTTTCAAAAACAGCGGAGTAGTTGTGGAAGATCTAGGGGATGGAATCTTAAATGTAGAGTTCCAATCCAAAATGAACACCATTGGCGGCGATGTATTGGCCGGATTAAATAAAGCCATTGACATAGCAGAAAAAGATTTCCAAGGTTTGGTGGTGGGGAACCAAGCCCCTAATTTTTCGGTTGGTGCCAATATCGGAATGATTTTTATGATGGCTGTAGAACAGGAGTATGACGAGCTGAATATGGCCATTAAAATGTTCCAGGACACCATGATGCGGATGCGATACTCTGCTATTCCTACGGTATCTGCTCCTCATGGAATGACCTTGGGAGGAGGTTGTGAGCTCACCTTACATGCAGACAAGGTAGTAGCCGCCGCAGAGACCTATATAGGACTAGTAGAATTTGGCGTAGGAGTTATCCCAGGTGGTGGTGGATCCAAGGAGTTTGCCCTCCGTGCCCAAGACACTTTTAAAAAGAACGATGTGGAACTCAACGTGCTACAAGAATATTTCCTAACCATTGGTATGGCTAAAGTTTCCACTTCTGCCTACGAAGCCTACGATCTTGGAATTTTACAGCATGGCAAGGATATCGTAGTGGTTAATAAAGACCGACAAATAGCTACTGCCAAGGCTCATGCCCAGCTAATGGCAGAGGCCGGATACACTCAACCCATTAAGCGAAAGGATATAAAAGTACTGGGAAAGCAAGCACTTGGAATGTTCTTGGTGGGAACCGATGCCATGGAAGATAGCAATTATATTAGTGAACACGATAAGAAAATAGCCGATAAGCTAGCCTATGTTATGGCAGGTGGAGATCTTTCCGAACCTACCTTGGTATCAGAACAGTATTTATTGGATCTGGAAAGGGAGGCCTTTCTTTCCCTATGTACGGAACGAAAAACCTTGGAAAGAATTCAGCATATGCTAAAGACTGGGAAGCCCTTGAGAAATTAAACTTTTTAGTAGTGAGTAGTTAGTATTGAGTAGTTAGATTGTAATGCATAAAGTTGAGAGTTTAAAAATATGGCGAAAGTCTATGGATTTATCTAAATCCATCTATCAACTTGTTTCAGAGTTACCCTCCGATGAAAAATATGGGCTTAATTCTCAAATAAAACGGAGTTTTATCTCAATTCCTTCAAATATAGCAGAGGGTGCGGGAAGAAATTCTAATAAAGAGTTTAAACATTTTTTGGCAATTGCAAATGGACCGACCTATGAATTGCAAACCCAATTAATACTCCTAGGAGAGCTAAATTTAGTGACAAAAGAAAAAGTGCAACCAATTATTGATAAATGTATCGAAATTCAAAAAACACTATAAATCATAATATCTCAATACTAACTTCTCAATACTCAATACTAACTACTTTGTACTAAGTACTTAATACTTATTAAATGAAAACAGCATATATAGTAAAAGCATATAGAACAGCGGTAGGAAAGGCACCAAGAGGGGTCTTCCGTTTTAAACGAACCGATGAATTGGCAGCGGAAACCATCGAATATATGATGAAAGAACTGCCACAATTGGACAAAAAACGAATTGATGACGTAATTGTAGGGAACGCCATGCCAGAAGGCTCTCAGGGTCTAAATATGGCCCGACTCATATCTTTGATGGGGTTAGACATCGTAGATGTTCCCGGGGTGACCGTCAATCGTTTTTGTGCCTCTGGGATTGAAACCATTGGAGTAGCCACCGCCAAGATTCAGGCCGGGATGGCCGATTGTATCATTGCAGGAGGTGCCGAAAGCATGAGTGCGGTCCCTATGACGGGCTACAAAACGGAGCTGAACTACGACTTGGCAAAATCTGGTCACGAAGATTACTACTGGGGAATGGGGAATACGGCCGAAGCCGTTGCCAAGCAGTTTAAGGTATCTAGGGAGGATCAGGACGAGTTTGCCTACCAATCTCATATGAAAGCCCTAAGGGCACAGGCAGAAGATCGCTTCCAGAGTCAGATTGTACCCATAGATGTAGAGCAGGTGTACGTAGACGAGAATGGAAAGAAAGCCACTAAAAACTACACGGTTACCAAAGATGAAGGTCCGCGTAAAGGAACCAATTTGGAGGCCTTAGCAAAGCTCCGCCCAGTATTTGCCGCCGGAGGAAGCGTTACCGCCGGGAACTCTTCCCAAATGAGTGATGGAGCAGCCTTTGTAATGGTAATGAGTGAGGAGATGGTAAAGGAATTAAACTTAGAGCCGATTGCCAGATTGGTAAATTATGCGGCCGCAGGGGTAGAACCGCGGATTATGGGCATTGGTCCGGTAAAAGCAATTCCAAAAACATTAAAACAAGCGGGATTAAAGCAAGACGATGTATCTCTAATTGAACTCAACGAGGCTTTTGCCTCCCAATCTATCGCCGTAATAAGGGAATTAGACCTTAATCCAGACATCGTGAATGTAAACGGTGGCGCCATCGCCCTTGGTCACCCCCTAGGTTGTACTGGAGCAAAGCTATCCGTACAATTGTTCGATGAAATGAGAAAGCGGGATATGAAAGGTAAATATGGTATGGTAACCATGTGTGTGGGAACCGGACAAGGAGCAGCTGGTATTTTTGAGTTCCTTAATTAGAAAGGTTTTCTAAATAATAGTAATATCAACAAACAATAATTAATGTTAAACTATAAAAACCCCAGAACACCTGTGATTTAAAAGGCAGGTAGGGAAAAATGGCCTATGGAAACTACAAATAAAGAAATCTTACGGGGAGGTCAGTTCCTTGTAAAAGAAACTAAATGTGAAGATGTTTTTACCTTGGAGGATCTCTCCGAGGAGCAAAAGATGATGCGGGAGAGCACAAAGGAATTTGTGGATAGGGAACTTTGGGCTCATTGGGAGCGTTTTGAAAAAAGGGATTACGCCTATACGGAAGAAGTAATGCGCAAGGCAGGGGAACTTGGACTCTTAAGTGTGGCTGTACCAGAAGCCTATGGTGGCATGGGCATGGGTTTTGTATCCACCATGTTGGTGTGCGATTATATTTCTGGAGCAACTGGATCTTTTAGCACCGCATTTGGCGCCCATACGGGGATAGGAACCATGCCAATTACCCTATATGGTACCGAGGAACAAAAACAAAAATACGTTCCCAAATTGGCTTCCGGGGAATGGTTTGGCGCTTACTGCCTTACGGAACCAGGTGCTGGCTCCGATGCCAATTCCGGAAAAACAAAAGCTGTGCTTACGGACGATGGGAAACACTACCTTATCTCCGGACAAAAAATGTGGATTTCCAATGCGGGATTCTGTAATTTATTCATTGTTTTTGCGCGAATTGAGGACGATAAGAATATTACCGGCTTTATAGTAGAAAACGACCCCAGAAATGGCATTAGCATGGGTGAGGAAGAAAAGAAATTAGGAATCCACTCCTCCTCTACCCGACAGGTATTTTTTAACGAAACCAAGGTTCCGGTAGAAAATATGTTATCGGAGCGCGGCAATGGCTTTAAGATAGCTATGAACGCTTTAAATATTGGAAGAATTAAATTGGCAGCGGCCTGTTTGGAAGCACAAAGACGTGTAATTGGTGAGGCTACGAAATATGCCAACGAAAGAATTCAGTTTAAAACTCCCATCGTAAATTTTGGTGCCATAAAAGCAAAACTCGCCGATATGGCCACCAATTGCTACGCAGATGAAGCTGCTAGCTATAGGGCTGCTAAGAATATTGAAGATAGGATAGCTATGCGCCTGGCAGCTGGAAACACACACCAAGAAGCAGAATTAAAGGGCGTGGAAGAATATGCTATTGAATGTTCTATCCTAAAAGTAGCGGTTTCAGAAGACGTACAAAACACCACGGACGAAGGGATCCAGATTTTTGGGGGAATGGGCTTTTCTGCCGATACACCTATGGAATCTGCCTGGAGGGATGCCCGTATTGCTAGGATATACGAGGGCACCAATGAAATAAATAGAATGTTGGTGGTAGGAATGCTGGTTAAAAAAGCCATGAAAGGCCATGTAGACTTATTGGGGCCAGCAACCCAGGTAGGCGAAGAACTTATGGGAATCCCATCTTTTGAGGCTCCCGATTTTTCGGAATTGTTTGCCGAGGAAAAGGACTTGGTGGCGCGACTCAAAAAGGTGTTTTTAATGGTTGCAGGAAGTGCTGTTCAAAAATACGGTCCAGATTTGGAAAACCATCAGCAATTAATGTTATCGGCTGCAGATATCCTAATCGAAATCTATATGGCAGAATCTACCATCTTGAGAACGGAGAAAAATGCGAAACGTTTTGGGGAAGAGGCGCAGGCCACTCAAATTGCCATGTCTAGATTGTATTTGTACAATGCGGTAGATACTATTATTAGAAAAGGTAAAGAGGCAATTGTTTCATTTGCCGAAGGCGATGAACAACGCATGATGCTTATGGGACTCAGACGATTTACCAAGTATACCAATCAGCCCAATGTAGTTGCCCTACGAAACCAAATTGCCGAAAGGGTAGCCGCGGATAATGGTTATAAATTCGACTAATTAACATTTAACAAAATGTAAAAAGCCGCTCCTTTCTGGAGCGGCTTTATTATTTATATATAGCGCTGAGTAAAAGTTAACTATGAGCGCCTACCTAATTAACAGCTTCAAGAACTTGCGCCTTTAAAAAGTGAAACTTATCTGCATATTCCAACATCTGAGATTCAAAGTTATCGGGCTGTGTTACCTTAACATCGGTAATTTCGCCAGCATCATCTACCTCCGCTACCAACACTGGATTTACAAATCCACTATAAGGAGCAGATGAAAATTGTGAATTCCTTTCCAACACTTCTGCATGGATCGCTTGGTCTACTTTTACCCCGTATCCTTCTACCAAATCTTGGGCAGCTTTAAAATCGCCTTCAGATTTCATTCGTTGCGTTTCCTGCAATAACTGACCAAACAATTCCCTTAATTTCTGATAGTCGTTAATATTGAAATAGGTCTTCCCATCTCTAGTAATCTTTTCAATTACATTATCGGCTTTTCCTTTCTCGTAAGCCCAAGCAGAAACCCACTGCCGGTTCACCATATGATCCTCCTCTATGTCGTCCCCAAGATTAATTCTGATCAACTGAGTCATTAAGCCATTTCGGATATAACCGTCATAGGCTGCTTTCCCCACTTTCTCCCAATCGTCTACCAAACCAAGCTCCTGCAATTTAGGATCCATCAAATAGTAGAGTCCAATTAGGTCTGCTCTCCCCTCTTCAATGGTAGAAGCGTAATTTTTAAGGGTCTCTTTTGGCTGACCAATTCCCGGATTAATCTGTCCCGATGCATGACCTATAACCTCGTGTAGTGCTGTATGCAGCTTATCTGCTATTTCCCCGTATTGTTTTTCCAAAGCCACTTCCTCCTCGTCATTGGCAAATTCTTTTAACCTGCCAGTACCACCAGCATGGTTATAGGCATTAATGATATTGCCTAAGGAAACCGATTTACTGCCGTGTTGCTGCCTAATCCAGTTGTTGTTGGGAAGGTTTACCCCTATTGGTGTACTAGGGGATGCATCCCCTGCTTCGCCAGCAACATTTACAGTTTTATAGGAAACACCTACTACTTCCTTCTTTTTATGCTCTTGCAACAAGGGGGCATTATCCTCAAACCACTGCGCATTTTCGGATAAAACAGACATTTGTCTAGACATTTCAAAGTCTTTGATCTGCACAATGGACTCATAGGAACCTTTATATCCTTTTGGATCGTTATACACCTCTATAAAACCATTAATCCAATCTATATTTCCAGAGGTGGTAGTAGCCCACTCTATACAGTACTGATCCCAGGTGTCCAAACTTCCGGTTTTATAATACTCAATGAGAAGTCCCAGGGTCTTTGCCTGCTTTTCGTTCTCTGCTACTTCCTGGGCTTTTTCTAACCATTTAATAATTTCGTCGATCGCCTCTCCATAGAGTCCGCCAGACTTCCAGACCTTTTCAACCAATTGTCCGTTTTCCTTAACTAATTTAGAATTCAATCCAGTCTCTACTGGTTGGCCCTTTGGTCCTTTATAGGCTTTTTTATAAAAGGCTTCTACCTCCGCATCGGTGATAGACGGATCGTAAAAATTAACCGCTGAGGAAGCAACTATATCCACTCCTTTCTTCTTGTTCACCTTTTTGTTATCCTTATCATTGAAAATTACGTCAAAGGCTTCCCCTTGCAGCTCTGTATCGGTTTCTGCCAGAAGGAATTTTAAATACTCAGAAGAGAATTCGGGTTTAATCTTATCGTTGGAATAGTGATGATGTATTCCGTTAGAAAACCACAATCGCTTAAGATAAACCTCAAAAGCCATCCAATCTGCCGTGTTTTTATCCCCTGTATAGTTGGTGTAAATAGATTCCAAGGCATTTCTGATGGCAAGATTATGTCGGTAATTCTGATCCCATATGATATCCCTACCCGATAATCCGGCCTGCGTAAGGTAATAGACCAATTTTTTTTCCTTAAGGCTTAATTCATCAAAACCAGGAATCCGGTACCTTAATATTTTTATGTCGGCAAACTGATCCACCGAATAATCAAATCCCTGTTCTGTTTCCAAAACGGGTTTTTCTACCTCTTTTTTCTCCTTGCAAGAGACTAATGCACCTAGCAATAAGGCGCTAACTGCCATTAATTTAATATTCATAACACCGATATTTATTTTGGTTATATTGGTGTAAAATTAACGATTCAGCATTTAAGGATAGGTGTTGCCCCCAATTTATTTAAGGTGATTTTCGGTGAAATGTAACCAAAAAGGACAGCATTTAAGTGTTTTTATGCTCCATAGACTCCATGAGATCCTCTTCACTATGCTTTTTAGAAAAGTTCATCGCACATTCTATTAAGGCTAAATGAGAATAGGCCTGCGGAAAGTTTCCTAACAATCTTTTAGTCTCAAAATCAATATCTTCACTAAACAGACCTAAATGATTACTATAGCTTAATAACTGGTCAAAATGTGCCATCGCTTTTTCTTCCTCTCCAATTTTGAACAGGCTATTTATAAACCAAAAAGTACAAATGGTGAACGAGGACGATGGGATTCCAAAATCGTCTTCGTTCTTATAACGAAATAGCAATCCATCATGACATAAATCCTTTTCTATGGCATGCACCGTACTAACATATTTAGGATCTTTGGCATCTATAAATCCGTAAGACTCCATTAATAACACTGAGGCATCCATATGGGGCGAGCCATAAGACTGTGTAAAGGCTTTTTTCTCCTCATTCCAGGCCTTCTCATAGATATCCTCCCTAATTTCCTTTTCCAGGGCGCGCCATTTTTCAAGCTTATTTTCCTTCCCAAAGAATTCGGCCACTTTAATAGCCCTATCTACAGCCGTCCAGCATAAAACCTTGGAAAAGGTAAAATGTTGGTCTTCTGCCCTAAATTCCCAAATCCCCTTGTCTGGTTCCTGCCAGTGTTTGCCAACGATCCATACAATACCTTTGGTGATGCTCCAAAGCTCCTCTCCATTTTCAATATCTGTTCTAAACTCCATCAACTGCGTATAAATAACATCCATCAAGATGCCATATATATCGTTTTGTCGCTGCTTATAGGCGGCATTCCCCACCCTTACCGGGGTAGACCCCATATAACCGCTTAAATGATCTAAGGTTTGCTCCGTGAGTTTCTTCTCCTTATTAATGCCATACATAATTTGCAGCTTCTCGTCCTTATCTGGCATTAAATCGATTATAAATTGCAGGTATCTCTTGGCAATATTCATGTGGCCCAATTTAGACACCACCTTAATCACCATGGAAGCATCTCGAATCCAGCAAAAACGGTAATCCCAATTTCTTACTTCCCCTATAGTTTCGGGCAAGGAAGTGGTAGCGGCCGCCAATACGGCGCCAGATTTATCATAGCAAAGCATTTTAAGGGTAAGGGCACTTCGCTTTATCTGTTCTCTGTATTTTTTGTAGGTAGGCGTAGTAAACGACCAATTAAGCCAATATACCTTGGTACGTTCCAATTCTAGGTATACTTTTTCTAGGTTAGGGGTCAGTATTTTTTCATTGTATCCCAAAAGAAAGTACCCATCTTCTTCCAGGCGTATCTCCCCCCCATCCATCACCACTTGCTTATCGAAAGACGTATAAAGAAAAACCGTATCGAACTTCACATCCTTGGTAAGACTTGCTATAAAGTTCTTTTTTATAAAGGACGTGGTCTCGCCTTGAGCATATTCCAATTTTGGATTATAATGCACCCTAAATACTGGATTTCCATAGACATAACGGATATACCTAATGATTTCGGGAGGCGCGTAGTATCCACCTTCCAATCGGTGGTACCGAGGCATAAAATCGAGCACCTCAAAAATATTCACTCCGTCCGAATATCGGGTCACCAAAATTGCAGTGTCTGGAATATATTCTTGATTAATAGAGTAATTGTCATCTACCAGAATCTCGAAACTCCCTCCCTTTTTCTCGTCCAAAAGCTTGGCGAAAATAGAGGGCGAATCAAACTCAGGCAAGCAACACCAATCCAATGATCCGTGCTTGGAAATCAATGCTGCGCTTCTACAATTACCTATTATACCATAATCCAAATTGTTCAATACCATAAAAAACTAGTTCTAAAGGTTCAAAAAATAGGAAATACCCATGATTTTGTCGAAATTTAGGAAAAATTAATAGCAAATTAACCTAAAAACTCATTTTATGTCTAAAACTATCATAATCTCAAACAGGTTACCCGTTCAATTAAAAATTGATGATCGGCAAATCACAGCCACTCCCAGTGTAGGAGGATTGGCTACTGGAATGAAATCTGTACATGCTGGTGGAGATAGTCTTTGGATTGGGTGGAGTGGCTTAACGGATGAGGAAATCCCAGATGGTCTGTCTCCAGCAATAGATGAAGCCCTAGCGAAGCACGGATCTTCCAAGGTAAGCTTAACTGAGGAGGAAGTAGACGGATTTTATTATGGGTTTAGTAATCGTACCATTTGGCCACTCTATCATTATTTTCTAGAATATTCCGAGTTTGAACTGGATAGCTGGAATATTTATAAGTCCGTGAACCAAAAATTTGCCGATGCCATTCTGGATAAAGCCGGGGATGATGATATTATATGGGTACATGACTACCAATTGATGCTTGTCCCCCAGATGGTTAGAGAGCAACGCCCCAACGTCTCTATAGGTTTCTTTCTACATATTCCCTTTCCTTCTTATGAGATTTTTAGAACCCTACCATGGCGTAAAGAAGTACTGCAAGGCCTATTAGGAGCAGATCTAATAGGGTTTCACACCTATGATTACGAGCGACATTTTTTAAGTTCGGTTAGACGACTATTGCGCCTAGAAGTAAGCTTTAATGACATTCACTTGGACGATAGGGTTATAAAAGTGGACTCCTTTCCAATGGGCATCGATTATAAAAAGTTTAGTGAGGCTGCTAAAAAGCATCATGATAATAAGGAAGAAGATAAGTCCGAACTGCAAAAACGTCTAGATCGGCACAAACAAAATCAGCCGGAGGCCAAGTTTATCCTTTCTATAGACCGATTAGATTATTCCAAAGGCATTGCCAAACGTCTAAAGGCTTTCGAATATTTTTTAAACAAACACCCTCAGTACAAAGAAAAGGTTAGACTCATTGTCTTGGCTGTTCCCTCTAGATCTAACGTGCCTCAATACCAATTACTGAAAAAGGAAATAGACGAGCTGGTAGGGCGAATCAATGGGGAATTTTCCACTGTGAGCTGGACCCCTATCTGGTATTTTTATCGTTCCATGCCATTTAACAATCTAATAGACCTATATACTTCCAGTGATATTGCTTGGTTAACCCCCATCCGGGATGGTATGAACTTGGTAGCCAAAGAATATATCGCCACCAGAACAGATAAGACCGGAGTGCTTATTCTGAGTGAGATGGCAGGCTCTGCCAACGAAATGAACGAATCCCTTCTTATCAACCCAAATAACTTTGAAGAAATATCAGATGCTCTCCTACAGGCGATTACCATGCCCGCGGAAGAACAGCAAGCAAGAAATAGTGTATTACAGAAAAGGTTAGAGCGATACAACGTAGAGAAATGGGCGAACGACTTTATGAATTCCCTGATGGAGCAAAAGAAAAATGAATCTCAACATAAATCGCGAAGGCTATCTACTAATAGAACCAATAGAATAGTAGAGAAATACCGCGCTGCTAACAGGAAACTATTGTTTTTGGATTATGACGGAACCCTGGCCGGATTTCAGAACGACCCACAAAAAGCAAGTCCGGACAAGGAGTTGTATGTTCTACTGGATAAGCTTGCAGCCATGAAAAATACCGATATGTATTTAATAAGCGGGAGAGACAAAGAAACTTTCTCCAAATGGTTTTTACCCAACAAGTACAATATGATAGTAGAGCACGGCGTATGGATTTCGCAAAATGGAGAGGATTTTAGAATGCTGGAAAATGTTAAAAAAGACTGGATGGATAAGATTCTTCCCGTATTGGAGTCTTTTGTAGATAGGACCCCAGGTAGTTTTATAGAACAAAAGAACTACTCTTTGGCATGGCATTACCGGAATACAGATCCCGATTTTGGCCTGAAACGTGCCACAGAACTAAACACCGTACTTACCAGCCTTATTGCCAATGATGACCTAAGTGTTCTAAACGGTAACAAGGTCATGGAAATAAAGAGCAGCAATGTAAACAAAGGACGTGCCGCCATGCGGGTATTCTCCGAAAAGGAGTACGATTTTGTTTTTGCTATAGGGGATGACTGGACCGATGAGTTTATGTTCCAAGAACTCCCAGATTGGGCTACTACAGTAAAGGTGGGGCGCCACAAGACCCAAGCCAATTTTTATGTGGACGGAATTTCCAAAGTAAGAGAATTAATTGAAAGGTTTACGGAAGAAAACTGATTGGGAAATCGCTAGATGCACCTAAAAGGAAAAGAAGGTATCCTAGTGGACTCCCTATAATTTTCATTCTCAACCAAAATTAAATAACCAAATCTCAAAATTGAACCATGAAATTACTGTTTACCCCCGTTTTATTATTGATGATCACTTTTGCTAAAGCGCAGACGGATCAACGCTTGTACGATATCATTGATGCGGTCTCTGCTGAGCGGTTAGAAAACGATATAAGTACCCTCGCCAATTTTGGTACCAGGCATACCCTTAGCGACACCGTTTCGGATACTCGTGGAATTGGTGCTGCCAGAAGGTGGATCAAAAAAGAGTTTGAAAGCATCTCCAGCAACTGTAATGGGTGTCTTGAAGTATCATTTCAAAAGAACCTTATTAAGAAAGGTGAAAATCAGCGTATTGTTCACGACACCTGGGTGGTGAATGTGGTAGCCATCCAAAGAGGCACTACTTTCCCCAACCGGTATATTATTATAAGCGGGGATATAGATTCTCGTGTTAGTGACCCCAATAACTTCTCTTCAGACTCCCCAGGTGCCAATGACAATGCCAGTGGAATGGCAGGTGCGCTAGAGGCTGCCAGGGTCCTTACAAACTATCAATTTCACAGTAGTATTATTTACTTAGGTCTTTCTGGAGAAGAACAAGGCTTATTAGGCGGACAAGGCTTTGCAAAACATGCCAAAGAGCAGGGGTGGAATATCATTGGTGTCTTTAACAACGACATGATAGGAAATATTAAGGGTGTAGATGGCATCATCAGTAATACAGATTTTAGGATATTTTCTGAACCTGTCCCACCCACAGAAACAGAAGAGGAACGCAGGCGACGTAGGTTTTATGGAGGCGAGGTAGATGGGATAAGTAGGCAATTGGCACGCTATGTACATAAAAATGTGCAAACCTACATGCCCGAAATGAATCCGATGATGATTTACAGACTGGATCGTTTTGGACGCGGCGGACACCATAGGCCTTTTAACGATGAAGGCTACGCCGGTATACGGATTATGGAGGCCCATGAAAATTACACCCAACAACATCAGGATATTAGAGTAGAGAATGGTATTGCCTATGGAGATGTCCTAGAACACGTCAATTTTAATTATGCCAGAAAATTAACAGCTGTAAACGCCATTAATCTTGCGTCTCTGGCTTGGGCCCCTCCCGCCCCTCAAGAAGTGGGAATAGGCGGGATAGTGGCCCCCTCGGCCATATTACAATGGAGTCCGGTAAAAAATGCTAAGGGTTATAAAATTTACTGGAGAGATACCACCTCCCCAACCTGGGACCATAGCCGATATGTAGGCGATGTTACTAATTATACACTGGAAGGAGTAGTTATTGATAATTATTATTTTGGAGTGTCGGCCGTTGGAGAAAACGACCTAGAAAGTGTGGTGGTTTTTCCGAACAAGATTATTAGATAATAAATTGGACATTACATACCGTTTGTAATATAGGTTAGTAATAACTAGGATAAAGTCTTGTTATGTTTTAGCTTTGCCAAGCGCGGTCTAAAGACTATGTGAATAGATTTTACATTGGGCAATAGTTCAATTACCTAGTACATCGGCCTCCAAAATACCTGAGGTATTCTTTTCCACCTACTACAAATCTAACCACCAAATGGGTTAATCCTAGGGATTCACCAATAGCTCCCTGTGGAAGACTTTAGCCAAAACAGCTTGTAGATATTGTTTTTGTATAAAAATAAAACAATAAATTTGTGGGAAAGGACTTTACTTTGTCCATTATGAGTTAATAAAACAACTGCTATCAGTACAATCATCTAATACAATATGCACAAACTTTTCACGCTATTACTTTTAAGTGTTTTTTTTAATGTCTTTGGACAAGACCCAGGTTTTACCGAACAAGATACCCTACGTGGCAGTATTACCCCGCAAAGGGCGTGGTGGGATGTAGACTTTTACCACTTAAAATTAGAAGTGAAACCAGATGAGAAATTTATTTCGGGAAGCAATCTAGTACGTTATACGGTATTAAACGAATCCCAAGAGCTACAAATAGACTTACAAGCCCCATTAAAAATAGAAAAGGTAGAACAAGATGGGAAACGCTTACATGTTCGTTCCAATGGGAATGCACATTTTATCCAATTAAAAAAACGGCAACATAAGGGGGCGGTGAATGAACTAACCGTTTATTATTCTGGACACCCTAAGGAAGCGGAGAATGCCCCTTGGGATGGTGGATTCTCTTGGAAAAAAGACGCCAATGGGAAGCATTTTATAGGGTCTTCCTGTCAAGGGCTGGGTGCTAGCGTATGGTGGCCTAATAAGGACCATATGTATGATGAGGTAGACAGCATGGCCATCAGCGTTACTGTTCCCAAAGGATTGATGAATATTTCTAACGGGCAATTGAAGCAAGTAGAAGAACACGAGAAAACCACCACTTACCATTGGTATGTGAAGAATCCGATTAACAATTATGGTGTAAATGTTAATATTGGCGACTATGTGCATTTTGGTGAGACCTACGAGGGGGAGAATGGCACTTTAAACCTGGATTATTATGTATTGGCGGGGAACTTGGAAAAAGCTAAAAAGCAATTTATACAGGCGCCAATGACGCTTAGGGCCTTTGAACATTGGTTTGGCCCCTACCCTTTTTATGAAGATGGGTACAAACTGGTACAGGCTCCGTATTTAGGTATGGAACACCAGAGTTCGGTCACCTATGGAAACGAATTTAAGAATGGCTATTTAGGTCGTGACCTGTCTGGTACAGGATGGGGCCTAAAGTTCGATTTTATCTTGGTCCACGAGTCGGGACACGAATGGTTTGCCAACAATATTACCTATAAGGATATCGCAGATATGTGGATCCATGAAAGTTTTACCGCTTATTCTGAGAGTTTGTATCTAGACTACCATTTTGGCAAAAAAGCAGGGGCAGAATATGTGGTAGGAACAAGAAGCGGTATTGCCAATGATATTCCCATCATAGGCCCTTACAATGTAAACAAAAGCGGTTCTGGGGATATGTACTATAAAGGCGCTAATATGCTACATACACTGCGACAATTGTTGGAGGATGATGAAAAATGGAGGACCATTTTAAGAGGATTAAACAGGGATTTTTATCATCAGACCGTGACCACGGCGCAAATTGAAAATTATCTTAGCACCCATACTGGTATAGACCTAGGTAAATTTTTTGACCAGTACCTGCGAACCACAAAAATCCCACAGCTGCAGTACAAGGTAACAGCTAAGGACATTCAATTTAGGTATACGGATATAGTGGATGGTTTTGATATGCCAATAAAAATTACTGTGGATGCCCAAGAAACCTGGATCTTTCCCACCGCTGAATGGAAAACAAAATCCTTTGACAAGGAAGTAATGACTGTAGCGGTTGATCCAAACTTTTTTGTTAAGTCAACAAAAATGTAAGGAATCACTGATTAAGTCCACTTAGACAAAACAATTTCGCTATTTATTGTTTAAAATTAGTGTAAGCGTTGCATTATACAGGAAGGTAAAAACCACCTGTAAACAAGAAATCATTTATTAACTTTAACAAGTATCTTAAAAATCACCCAAAATATGGATGTAAATCTGGCTGTATTAATCGATGGCGACAATATTCCGTCTGCGTATGTAAAGGAAATGATGGAGGAAATTGCCAAATACGGCAATCCTACTATAAAACGAATTTATGGGGATTGGACCAATCCCAAACTATCAAAATGGAAAAAGCTATTGTTGGAAAATGCCATTACCCCTATTCAGCAATATGCCTATACTACAGGGAAGAACGCTACGGACTCTGCAATGATCATCGATGCAATGGACATCCTTTACAGCAATAAAGTAAGTGGTTTTTGCATTGTTTCTAGCGACAGTGACTTTACGCGATTGGCAACTAGATTAAGGGAGGCTGGGATGAATGTAATTGGAATTGGGGAGAGAAAAACCCCTAATCCATTCATTGTGGCCTGTGACCGTTTCATTTATATTGAGATTCTGAAGAATCAGGCAGAAGAGAGCAGTTCTGAATCTGAAGATCGCAGAAAAAGCAAGAAATCTGACGTAGATAAGATCACCGCCAAAGAAATCAAATTAATTGCCGCTACCATTTCTGATGTGGCTGATGACGATGGTTGGGCATTTTTAGGGGACGTGGGCAGCCTTTTACAAAAAAAGCAACCCAATTTCGACTCTAGGAATTACGGATTTCAAAAACTGACCCCTCTAATTAAATCTATCAAGCAATTTGAGGTAGACCAACGGGAAAATGTAAAGGGGCGATTTAAACTAATTTATGTTCGGAATAAATAGGCGATGCTAAACACTATGAATTTAAGTATGAGGAAGATTATAGGCCTATGCCTATTGCTCCAAGCTTTAAACCTTAGTGCTCAAGAAGGCGGCGAACAAAAGTTGGGCTCCTGGTATAAATATGTGGGCAACAACCTGCTGTCAGAGAAAGTTAGCCTACTTACCGAAGTACAGCTACGATATTACGAGCAGGGGAAAAACTTTAACCAAAGCGTACTGCGGTCCGGAATAGATTACAAATTTTCCGACAATGCCCATGTTTTTGTGGGATACACACATCGGGTTATAGACGATAGTTTTGAGGAGATTCCAGGAGAATCTAATATTAGGGAACATCGAATATCGGAGCAGTTTATACTGAAAAATAAGATCTGGGAAGTGCTTCTTCAGCACAGGTACGGACTTGAACAACGGTTTTTTGATTTTGGGGATCGCACAGAGGTGCAACACCGAGGTAGGTATCAATTGCAACTAACCCTTCCCCTTACCGATGTATTTTTTGTGAACTTATCCGAAGAGGTACTACTGAATTTACAAGGGAATATTTTTGATCAGAACCGACTCTACGCAGGTCTTGGGATACATATAACCCACAACCTGAGTCTGGAAACTGGTTTTTTAAAGACCCATTTCTCCAATTATAACCATGAGAGGTTAGTGATAGGAGTTACCTTTAGTCCCAATCTAATAGGAGTATTTTAAAAAAAGCAACGCTATGAATCTTCAGAAAATTTCTTTTACCAACATCCATGGGGAAACACTGGTAGGCCGTCTCGCTATGCCGGCCGATCAACACCCCCATAATTTTGTTCTTTTTGCCCACTGTTTCACCTGTAATAAAAACTTTTCCGCTATCCGAAATATTAGTCGCGCCCTAACCTCCAAAGGTTTTGGAGTGCTGCGGTTCGATTTTACTGGTTTAGGCGAAAGTGAGGGCGAGTTTGGCGATACCAATTTCTCCGGTAATGTAGCCGATCTGTTGGAAGCCGCCAATTACTTAAAAGAACATCACGCTTCCCCATCAGTGATTATTGGCCATTCCTTGGGGGGAGCTGCTGCAATTTTAGCATCCCAGGAAATAAGTTCTATTAAGGCTATTGCCACTATAGGATCTCCTTCAGATCCCAAACATGTTACCCATATCTTTAAAGACCAATTGGAAACTATAAAAGACACTGGTGATGCTGAGGTAAATATTGGAGGGCGTAGTTTTACCATAAAAAATCAGTTTTTAAAAGATATTCAATCCCACACCTTAAAAGAGCGTATAAAAAGCAACAGAAAAGCACTCCTCGTATTGCATTCCCCACAAGATTCAGTCGTGGGAATTAAAAATGCGGAGGAAATATACCTAGCAGCTCATCACCCTAAGAGTTTTGTAAGCTTAGACGGAGCCGATCATCTATTGAGCAATGAGGAAGACGGTCATTATACCGGGAATTTAATTGCAGCCTGGGCCCAACGCTATTTGGAAATTCCCCAAACCAAACCTGTAGATACCAAACATGAGGTGGTAGCAAGTCTAAATAAGGAAGACGGATTTACAACCGCAATGAAAATTGGCAACCATTATTTTACTGCCGATGAACCTGTTTCCTTTGGGGGGAACAATTTTGGGCCCTCACCGTACGAATATGTTTCGGCTGGACTATCTGCTTGTACGGCAATGACTATTCAGATGTATGCTAAAAGAAAAAAATGGCCCTTAGAAAATGTGGAAGTACATACCTCTTATAAAAAGGTTCATATGGAAGATTGTGAAAACTGTGAGTCCAAAGACGCCAAAATAGATACTTTTGAAAGGGAAATACGATTGGCAGGTACCTTGGCAGCGCCCCAGATTGCAAAAATCTTGGAAATTGCCGATAAATGTCCCGTTCATCGAACCCTGGAAAATAAGGTCCATATAAACACCAAACTTCTTTCGTAAGGGAAGTCGCGCTTAAAACGTAATAAAATCATTTTTTAATTTTAGGTTGATGCCCCCTAAAATTATTCTTAACTTTATGTTTTTAAATTTTAAAACTAAAAACCTATGAAGAAAATACAAATCTTATCCTTGAGTTTATTATTGTTTGCGAGCTATAGTTGCAAGGAAACAAAAAAAGAAGGCAAGGAAGCGATGGATGAAATTGAATCCAAAATGGAAAAAGTAACAGAGAATGAGGAAGTGAAGGTCCTTAAATTCTCTATGGAGCCAAAAAGCGGAAGCGATGTTAAAGGCGAAGTAACTTTTACCGAAGAAAATGGAACCGTTAGAATGGAGGCTACTATCACAGGATTAACTCCTGGAGAGCATGCCATCCATATTCACGAGAAAGCAGACTGCTCTGCCGAGGACGGTACGTCTACTGGAGGACACTGGAACCCTACCCATGCAAAACATGGAAAATGGGGTGATCCCGAAGGCTACCACCGTGGGGATATTGGAAATATCACTGCGGATGCCGATGGAACGGCTACCTTGGATTTTTCTACGGATGAATGGTGTTTAGGCTGTGAGGATGAAACCAAAAACCTAATCGGAAAAGCAGTAATTGTACACGAAGGTGTAGATGATTTTGAGACTCAACCTACCGGCGCTGCAGGAGGAAGAGTAAGTTGCGCAGGAATTATAAAGTAATTTCCTTTAAGTGATTATTGGAAGGCTGTCCCATCGGGCGGCCTTTTTTTATGGTTAATTATTAATGACCCCTTAGCCTAGACAAAGATTTACTGAATTGATTTATTGGAAATCTTATCGTAAATTCCTAGAGAAAACAGGGAACCATGGAAAATAAAAGACGCATTTTTATCCAGAATACGGGAATAATTACCGCTACAGCTGCATTCTCCCCAAACATATTATTATCGGCCACTAGAAAATCTAACAAAAAGCTAGGCATTGCCCTGGTAGGTTTGGGTTATTATAGCAGGGATCTCCTGGCCCCTGCCCTTCTACTTACCAAGCACTGTGAGTTAAGGGGTATTGTGACGGGAAGCCCAGAAAAAATTCCAATATGGAAAGCCAAATACGGCATCAAAGATCAAAATATTTATAACTACACTAATTTTGATAGCATTGCCAACAATCCGGATATAGATGTGGTATATGTGGTACTTCCCCCTTCCATGCATGCAGAATACACTATTAGGGCTGCCAATGCAGGGAAGCATGTGTGGTGCGAAAAACCAATGGCACCCACGGTGTCAGCCTGCGAGGCCATGATTAAAGCCTGTAAGGATAATAAGGTGAAATTGGCTATCGGTTACCGTTGCCAGCACGATCCAAATATTCAGGCATATATGAAGGTAGGTAAAGAGCGTCCCTTTGGAAAAATTAAAATGATTAACGCAGCTGCGGGTTATTTTGATGGGAGAGCGGATCATTGGAAACAAAGCAAGGAAATGGGTGGTGGTGCCATGGGTGATATGGGGGTATATGCCTTACAAGCGGCTAGATTAGCCACTGGAGAGGAGCCAATATCCGTGGTAGCACAAGCTTCCACTACCCGACCTGAAATTTATAAGGAAGTGGAAGAAACCATGATGTTTCAACTTACATTTCCAAGTGGGGCCTTGGCAGCATGCCAAACCAGCTTTGGAATCAATATGAACCATTTACATGTGGTCTACGAAAAAGGATGGTTAAAAATGGAACCTCATTCCAGTTATCGTGGCAACAACGGAAGTATGTCTAACGGCACCCTCATAAACTATCCCATACCAAACCAACAGGCAAAGCAAATGGATAATGATGCACTTGCTATTTTAAACAACACAGATATGTTGGTGCCAGGGGAAGAGGGGTTGCGTGATATTAATGTAGTGGAAGCTGTTTACAAATCGGCTCAACAACAATGTGCCATAAAGATTTAGTAATTAAGAATTTAGGGCGTACTCCTTCAAAATTTCAGGTCTTGAATAGGCATGTTCTTCATCAGGGTAGTTCAGCTATACAACCAGATTTTAGATTACCCTATATTTTCTTAACTAGTTGATTTAAAGTAGATTCTTTAATCCTATAACAACTTGCGAGGTATAGACTTCCAATAATAGTTAATAAATTTATGTAACCAGATTCCCAAGATGACATCCAAGATACGGCACTTTAATGCGCTATCTATCTCAGCTTTATAAAAATATTTAGATTTTAGATGCGAAGTCGTTTAGTTTTTTTTGAATTGCCAGCTTAACATTAATTCAAAAATTATGAGCAGGACCTTACAGGTAACTACAATTACATTTTTATTTTTCGGGATCTATTATTTACTCGATAGTTTATGGTTTCACGATTTAAGAGCATGGTTAAACAATGAGATTCACCAGATTGGAATAAGTCATTTTCTTGCATATAGCCTCATGGGACTTCCAATATTTATAGGCACACAACTAATTCAACCCCGATGGAGCATAACCCAAAATCTAGGCCTTAATAAATCCTTTTGGAAAGGGATGGTCTTTGCTATCATAGTGACCCTTCCCATGTTTATTGGCTTTGCTTTTGCATTTGAGTTTAATCATGATATATCCATCAATACCATACTAATTTCACTGATATCTGCAGCATTATTTGAAGAGTTATATTTTAGGGGATTTTTGTTTGGGCAGTTATTTAGACACAGTAAATTAGGTTTTATACCTGCCGTATTTTTAGGAGCACTGTTGTTTGGGCTTATCCATTTGTACCAGAGTAATGAGCTTGGGGAACTCATAGGAATATTTTTAGTAACATTTTTTGGAGCTATCCTTTTTGCATGGGTATATGTAGAATGGGGGTTTAATATATGGGTCCCCATCTTTTTACACCTCTTCATGAATTTTTCTTGGGAGTTGTTTTCGGTTAGCGATAATGCCTTTGGCGACACCTATTCTAACATATTTCGCCTAGTCACAATAGCCCTCACCATACTTCTAACAATTCTTTACAAGAAAAGGAAGAATGAAAAATTAGCGGTTAATACATCCAGTATTTGGTGGAAACCCGAGGACAACCTCCTTTAATTACTCTCTAATTTGAAAGGTGGTTCACTCTGTGGTCCTCGCTTACTTTCGTTTCAGTTGCATCCACCTAAAGCCTATTCCCTTAGGAACCTCCTCTGAAATATCCGCTTCTTTTACCATTTTCACCCCTTCAATAGTATAGAATGCATTGGGATGGAATTTATTGACAGCCTCTAATAAATTATCGAGTAGATCTCTTTTTACAACTAGGAATACCACGTTTACTTTCCCAGTTTTCCCTTTGGCATCTATCATGGAGTACCTCAATTTGTTCTGGTTAAGGTATTCCAATAGCTCATCTACAGGCTGCTTGGTAATTAACCTAAGAACTACCCTCCCTAAGGCTAGTCGTTCTTCTAAATACATCCCCACATAGGTGCCTGTCGCAAATCCGCTAGCATAGGCTAAATAGGAGAAAACGTTATCTATATTGCTTATAATTTGCCCAATGGCCAACAGCCATATCAAGGCTTCAAAAAAGCCAAGAATGGGAGCTATATTTCTTTTTCCACTCATAACAAATATGATTCGGATAGTAGAAATGGAAACATCCCCTATTCTTGCCACAAATATTAAAATAGGAATGATTACATAGTTGAGCACCCCCTCACTTACACCAAAAGTATTGTAAAAAAATTCTTCCATAATTTTAAAAAGTCATTCTAAAACGGGCTCTTATCGCCCTAACAATCTCGTTATCAACGGCCCAATTTGCAAAGATATTGATTCGGTTTACACGACATAATAAAAAACAATAAACTTCTTATATGTCGTTATTGTTATTTACTAGACCTCTATAAACCTCTGTTTTCTAAAAGGGTCACCTATCCAATTTAGTAA
>NZ_VVIN01000228.1:0-595 GCF_008711145.1 Arenibacter lacus | reverse complement strand
GGGGGATTGTCCATCCCTGCGTCCAACACTATCTCAACAGAACCATCATTGGCACCATAGCAACTAATATCTTTCTTTTCGCCAATAGCGGCAACTACAGCCGTTGGTACTTCCAAGGTGATATCTACAAAGGCATCACAACCTGTAGCCACATTATCATATACATAGGCCCTATAGATTCCCGGGGTTAAACCAGTGAAGGTATCCGAAATTTGTTTGGGTCTAATAATCGTATTAGAGCTATCCCTAAGTTCATATCGGTAATTGAATAGGGAACCTCCGTACGCTTTTAATTTTATCTCCCCTTGAGACCAGGCATTACAAGCAGGTTTTACCGTTACCTCGGCAGACAAGGAGGTGGGGGTATAAATTTCAATGGATTCTGAATTCCCACAACCGTTGGAATCCCTTATTACTACGGTATGGGTACCGCTGCTTAATCCGGTGAAATCGAAGGTACTTGGAGCTCCTCCGGAAAAGGTCACTGGCTGAAAAGCTCCCCCGTTTAAACTGAGGAAGTAGGGTTGTACCCCTGGATTATCCAAAGCAACCTGAATCGTAAAATTACCTTCTGTAGTAGCACACTGGTTTGGGA
>NZ_VVIN01000227.1:0-598 GCF_008711145.1 Arenibacter lacus | reverse complement strand
GGTCAATGGGGTAAGGTTATAGGTAAAGGCTAGGGGGTTGGTAGGTTCGCTCACCGTAACGGTGGCCGTATCCGTACAGTTGGTAGTTTCGTCCGTAACCGTAATGGTATAATCTCCGGCTACAAGATTCGTTAAATTGATGGTGTTAGCAGACTGCCCCGTTATAGCAGCTGCCCCATTAATTGAGTAGCTATACGTGGTGCTAAAATCACTGATCGTAAAATCTATGGCACCGTCGGAACCTCCCTTACAGGATACATCTTGGATCAAAGTACCGGCTACCCCTATCTTTTGTACCGGATTCAGGGTAAAGTTCTCCTCATAAGAACAGCCCTTGGCATCGGTAACCCTAAAGGTATAGGTGTCCGGAGCAAGGCTTGTAAATACCCCGGTGGAATTGGAATCCATTGCTGCCGCTGGTGCAATCAGTTCAAACGTAACGGCCCCGCTTCCACCAGTAACGGTAAGGGTCACGTCTGAGGTCTCTGACGGACAGTTGGCCGCAGTGGCAGAAAAAGCAATATCCGTAGGGGGGGTCAGCGGATCAACCGTAATGGTTTCGGTGGCGGTACATCCGTTGGAATCCATCACCGTTAGG
>NZ_VVIN01000226.1:0-623 GCF_008711145.1 Arenibacter lacus | reverse complement strand
CCAGCTCTAGCACAATAAGATGGGTGGGGATATCTCGATATTGAGAAAAGAGCCAATCAAAAATAAGCTCCATATCTATGTCGGTAAAGTGGAACAATTACGGGGTCTTTCATCCCTGTATAGCAATTGACATTAAGCAGACCACCCCAAAAGACCGAGGCAGCAAAAGGGGCATTTAGTTGGTAGCGGTCCATTATTCTTGGGTTTTTATGGCATATACACAGGTATATCCTTCAAATTCCAAGAAATTAATATCATAATTGGAAGATTTCCCCTTATATATAATGCTTCCAGTAGTTTGTGAATCGGAGAGGGAAAAGTCTGTAATATCCATATGGTGCAGGAAACTTATTCCCTTTTGGGCGCAAATTTTATAGAGGGACTCCTTGGCACCCCATACAATGGTGAGTTTTCTGATTAAGGCATCGGGGTTGGCCACCGTTTTATACTCCTCCAAAGGGGTATATTTACTGGCAATTTTAAGGATCTTATCCCGTTGCATTTCTATATCGATACCAACTTCTAACCGGTCCGAAACTATGATCCCTGTAAAGTTGTGGGAATGGGTGATAGAGATAAAACGCCCATCCTTTAAGTGGGGCTTTCCAACCTCATCGTAATAT
>NZ_VVIN01000225.1:0-628 GCF_008711145.1 Arenibacter lacus | reverse complement strand
AGACAACTTTTCCCTCATGGCGTATCTTATAGTGGATGGCGTCGATCCAGACAATGGGGTATACATCCTCCAATGGCCTGTTCTGCCAGCTCTTGATATCCTCCAGTAATTGGTTGGTAATGATGGATACCTGCGAGGTGCTATAATGGACACCATAGGTGCTTTCCATAAAGTCTATAATATCGCTATTACCCATCCCTTTGGCATATAGTAATTGGATACAGTCCTCGAGTTCTTGACTGATGGATTGATGTTTGGGTACAATCACCGGATCAAAGCTGGCCTGACGATCTCTGGGTATCTTGATGCGCTGCTCTCCGTTCTGGGTTTTGATGGTCTTTTCCGAGTAACCATTACGCTGGTTGTTCCCAACTACAGCGCCACCCTTTTCAAACCCCAAATGGGCTGTCATTTCCGCTTTCAAAAGCGATTCGATACCACGCTTAAGCAACTGTTCCTTGACTTGATCGAAGTCTTCTTTGTTGCTGATTTTACCTATTAAGGCATCTAATTGTTTTTCTAATTCTGGGTCCATATAATAAAAATTTAAAAATAAATTTTTTGCCTATGAACTTCAAAATCATTTTTCGACTAACTCAGAGCAAAAACACAAAATAATTTACAGTCC
>NZ_VVIN01000224.1:0-635 GCF_008711145.1 Arenibacter lacus | reverse complement strand
CAGTCAGGGAATCCACCTAGTATTAGACAAGTCGTTCTTACCAGGGGAAGATGCCATTATGATCCCGAAGACCAATGATGGGCGGGTGTTGTTTTTGGTACCTTGGCACAATAGGGTTTTAGTGGGAACCACGGACACGGTTTTGGATGATCATAGCTTGGAGCCCATTGCCTTAGATAAGGAAATTGACTTTATTATTGAAACTGCGAACAGTTACCTTTCCAAAAGAGTGGGCAGGGAAGACGTCCTCAGCATTTTTGCCGGCTTAAGGCCTTTGGCCGCCCCACAGCACGGCTCGGAAAAAACCAAGGAAATATCTAGAAGCCACAAGATCTTAATCTCCAACTCGCACCTCCTCACCATCACCGGAGGAAAATGGACCACCTACCGGAAGATGGCAGAAGACACTATGGAGAAGGCTATAAAATTAGGGAAGCTGCCCAAAAAAGAATGTGCCACCACCCACCTTCCCATTCACGGGGCTACCCAGGATTTGGCCGCTAAAGACCATCTGGCCGTATACGGATCGGACCGGAAGGCCATTTTAGAGCTCATTGAGAAATCGCCCAAACTGGGAGAAAAACTACACCCCAAAATGGAATTCCTTTGCGCAGAAGTGGTATGGGCCGTCCGCT
>NZ_VVIN01000223.1:0-635 GCF_008711145.1 Arenibacter lacus | reverse complement strand
AAGTCAAGGAATCCACCTAGTATTAGACAAATCGTTCTTACCAGGGGAAGATGCCATTATGATCCCGAAGACCAATGATGGGCGTGTGTTGTTTTTGGTCCCTTGGCACAATAGGGTCTTAGTGGGAACCACGGACACGGTTTTGGATGATCATAGCTTGGAGCCCATTGCCTTAGATAAGGAAATTGACTTTATTATTGAAACTGCCAACAGTTACCTTACCAAAAGAGTGGGCAGGGAAGACGTCCTCAGCATTTTTGCCGGCTTAAGGCCTTTGGCCGCCCCACAGGACGGTTCGGAGAAAACTAAGGAAATATCTAGAAGCCATAAGATCTTAATCTCCAACTCGCACCTCCTCACCATCACAGGCGGCAAATGGACCACCTATCGGAAAATGGCAGAAGACACTATGGAGAAGGCAATTAAATTGGGAAAGTTGCCTAGAAAGAAATGTGCCACTAGGCACCTTCCCATTCACGGGGCTACCCAGGATTTGGCCGCTAAAGACCATCTGGCCGTATACGGATCGGACCGGAAGGCCATTTTAGAGCTCATTGAGAAATCGCCAAAATTGGGGGAGAAACTACATCCTAACTTAGAATTCCTTTGTGCAGAGGTGGTATGGGCCGTCCGCA
>NZ_VVIN01000222.1:0-637 GCF_008711145.1 Arenibacter lacus | reverse complement strand
CTACAGGAAATGATCGAACTACGTATGTTTGAAATGGGACTCAAAAGAAAGGATTTAGCAACTCTCTTAGGTACAAGCGCCTCCAGAATAAGTGACTACTTAAACGGGAAAAGAGAGATTACTTTGAACATTGCCAAAGCCTTGCATCAAAAATTAAATATTGATAGTGATATAATACTTCAATAGTTACCAATTGTATTGCATGAGCCGATTAGGCTATTTAATCGGCTCATAATCTAACTTTCTATGTTTTATCGGTTAATTTCCCATTTCACATGAACGACTGATATTGCGATAAATGTATGTTTCATATAATATCGGAAAATATAGTTTTGTACCCCATGTGTACCTCGAAGCATGGGAACCCCTGTAAAATATGGGTTCGTCACTTTCTGTATCGGTAAGTAACAATGCTCAGAAAATGGTGCGGATATCTACACCGTTTCCAAACGCCTTGGTCACCGTGAAATACGAACTACGGAGATCTATGCCAAAATCATAGATAAGAAAATGAAGGAAGCTGCAATCTTACTTTCTAAGTTGAATTTGGATTTGATGTTGTGGTGAGTTGATTCCATTTGACCAACCTAAGGGAATAAGGTTTATATTAGTTAATTCAAAAAAATTTGGATTAAGA
>NZ_VVIN01000221.1:0-641 GCF_008711145.1 Arenibacter lacus | reverse complement strand
ATGATAAGCCCACTAAAAAATTCAATGAAGCGCGGTTAGATCTTATCCTTGGGGATGAAGTGACCGTAAGGCGTGATGGAAAAGAAATTACCGTGCCGTTATCCGATGAAGGCAAGGAAACCCTGTTTGCCTCCCAAGGCATGAATTTTATAGGTTACAGATCCAAGGCCATGATTGAG
Source organism: Arenibacter lacus (assembly GCF_008711145.1). Lineage (NCBI taxonomy): Bacteria > Pseudomonadati > Bacteroidota > Flavobacteriia > Flavobacteriales > Flavobacteriaceae > Arenibacter > Arenibacter lacus. The sequence goes on along the minus strand of NZ_VVIN01000221.1, from coordinate 462 downwards.
AAGGTACAACCCGGTTCCGTGGCAGAGGCAGCAGGTTTGTTGCCCGGAGACCAAATTGTGGGCGTAAACGGGGAGGAAACCATTTTTTGGAACGAGTTTAGAAGGAAAATAGGGTCTTCGGTAAACCAAAAATTAGATATCAGTGTTTTAAGGAACGGACAGACAGTGCATATAGACCTGGTAGTTCCCGAAGAGGGCGTTATAGGGATATTTGTAGATTATGATGATCTTAGTGTAACGGATACCTATAGCTTCTTTGAGGCCATCCCAGCGGGATATCATAGGACCATTCAGGTACTAACGGATCAGATACGGCAGTTTAAGGTGATTTTTAACACCAAAACAGGTGCTTATAAGCAAGTAAAGGGCCCTATTGGGATTGTAGAAATGATGCCTGCGGTGTGGGACTGGACATTCTTTTGGAGTTTTATGGCGATGTTCTCCGTGTGGTTGGCATTTTTG
>NZ_VVIN01000220.1:0-641 GCF_008711145.1 Arenibacter lacus | reverse complement strand
GTGATAAGCCCACTAAAAAATTCAATGAAGCAGTACTGGATATTATTCTTGGGGATGAAGTTACCGTTAGGCGCGATGGAAAGGAAATTACCTTCCCCTTGTCCGATGAAGGCAAGGAAACGGTTTTTGCCACTCAGGGTAAGAATTTCTTGGGGTATAGATCCAAAGCAATCATTGCAGAGGTACAACCCAATTCCGTAGCTGAGGCAGCAGGATTGTTACCAGGAGACCAAATTGTGGGTGTAAACGGAGAAGAAACCATATTTTGGAACGAGTTTAGAGGGAAAATAGGATCTTCCGTTAACCAAAAATTAGATATCAGTGTTTTAAGGAACGGACAGACAGAGCATATAGACCTAGTGGTTCCCGAAGAGGGCGTTATAGGAATATTGTTAGACTATGCAGACCTAAGTGTTACGGATAACTATAGCTTCTTAGAAGCCATCCCAGCGGGATATCATAGGACCATTCAGGTACTAACGGATCAGATACGGCAGTTTAAGGTGATCTTTAACACCAAAACAGGCGCTTATAAGCAAGTAAAGGGACCTATTGGGATTGTAGAAATGATGCCTGCGGTGTGGGACTGGACCTTCTTCTGGAGTTTTATGGCGATGTTTTCCGTGTGGTTGGCATTTTTA
>NZ_VVIN01000219.1:0-643 GCF_008711145.1 Arenibacter lacus | reverse complement strand
TAGGTCCAAGACCTCAAAAGTATTTAATAGGAATAAATGTTCCTTGTTACAGAGCATTAGCACTTCAAAGCCATGCTTGTTTAGGTCCGCATCAAAATGGGACTCAATGGATATGGCATTTACCTTCTGTCTTAATGCCAGTAGTTGGCAAAAAGATAGTTTAACCACTTTTTGGCCAAAATCGATGTAGAAATATCTATCCGAGTTGGATTGATATAAGGTGTAGAATTTGGATTGAAATAGTATGCTCATCGTGGCAAAATTAATACTTATTTAGATTCAATCCAAACATTAAATGCTGATTTGGCGATCAATTTGTTGGTTTAAGGATATAAAGGTTTCCGTCCTAGAGACCCCCTCTATTCTTTGAATTTCCTTATTTAATACATGCATTAAATGTTCGTTGTCCTTGCAAAGTACCTTAATTAAAATAGACCAGTTGCCCGTGGTATAATGACATTCCAAAACTTCTGGAATCTTCTCCAGTTCCTTTACTGCCTTGGGGTTGCTCATGGCCTTGTCTAGGTAGATACCGATATAAGCCATGGTGGTATACCCCAAGACCTTGGGATTAATAATAAATTTAGAACCTGCAATTAGGCCAGACGCTTCTAGCTTTCTAAGTCGTTGATGGATGGCTGCC
>NZ_VVIN01000022.1:0-53369 GCF_008711145.1 Arenibacter lacus | reverse complement strand
GGATTTCAACTTTGAAGCAATCAGTTTTGACAATGCCGTAGCAACCGACAGGGATATCATCATCAAGGATAGAAGAACAAAAGAGGACGGTCAGAATATCAACTTTGAAGCAATCAATTTTGACAATGCCGTAGCAACCGATAGGGACATCATCATCAAGGATAGAAGAACAAAAGAGGACGGACAGGATTTCAACTTTGAAGCAATCAATTTTGACAATGCTGTAGCAACCGACAGGGACATCATCATCAAGGACAGAAGAACAAAAGAGGACGGTCAGGATTTCAACTTTGAAGCAATCAATTTTGACAATGCCGTAGCAACCGATAGGGACATCATCATCAAGGATAGAAGAACAAAAGAGGACGGACAGAATATCAACTTTGAAGCAATCAATTTTGACAATGCCGTAGCAACCGACAGGGACATCATCATCAAGGACAGAAGAGACCCACTTAGCTAAACTGTAGCATAATATATACCTGCTTAAAATTTTAAAAAAGTCCTAAACAGTTTTGTTAAGGGCTTTTTTTTTATCTTGCACGCTATATGGAAGAAAGAATAAAATGTAGGTATTTTATTTCATTAGCGTTATTAATTCTTTACACGCTTTATAGTTGTAGCTATTCCAAGAAATCCATTACTGAGCAAGCGCACTCACAACCAACAGATAGTGTCTTGTTTTATATATCTAAGGCCAATAGCGCTGCTATTTCCCAGCACCAAAGCAATTTAGACAAAGCCTTTGCGTTGGCTTTAAAAGCGAAAAACGACTCCCTAAAGGCAAATTATTTTACCGACATCTCTTATAATTACTTACTAAAAAATGACTCCCTAAAGTTTAGGAAGTCCAGTAAACTAGCGCTCCAATACACCAAGCGCATGGGAGATTCTACCTCTCTGGCCAATAACCATTGGGATTTGGCCACTTTTTTTGATGACTACAGCGTAGTAGACAGCGCCTTTTACCACTATTCAAAAGCTCAACAAATATTTTCGGCACTAGGCAATCCTTACCAAAGTGGTAGGATGTTGTACAATATGGCCACCATTCAATCTGTGATAAAGGATTATATAGGAAGCGAAATAAACACGGTGAAAGCCATTGAGCTGTTTAAACCGCTAGATAAATACCTAAATTTATATTATTGCTACACCAATCTCGGTTCTGTGAGCAATGCTTTAAAAGAATACGAGCGAGCATTAAACTATTATGACGAGGCCTTATTTTACTTAAACAAAGCTGCCCCCAATAGTACTGGAAATCTTGAAATCTACAACAATATAGGTACTGTTTATCAAGTGCTTGGAAACCACCAGAAAGCCCTAGAATATTTTGAAAAGGTAATTACTGCCGATAGTATAAAAACTAAGAATTTAAAGAGTTATGCCACTGCGCTCTCTAACTATGCCGATAGTAAAAGTAAGCTGGGCGATACCTTGCAGGTAGTAGATATTTTTAATGAGGTGTTAAAAATAAAGGATAGCCTACATGATACCCGAGGAATGGCCCTTGTACAATACCAGCTTGCAGATCATTATTTACAACACGGCGATAGTATTAACGCTTTAAAATATGCATTAATTGGTAAAGAAAATGCAAAACAAAGCAGCAGCAATCTTAGAACCTTGGAAATATTGGCCTTACTAGGTAGAATAGATCCAATAAATGCTACCCATTACACCCAAGAATACATAAAGCTTAATGATAGCCTAATACACGAAGAACGAACCATTCAGAATAAGTTTACCAGGATTAGGTTTGAGACAGATCAATTTATTGAGCAGAATGCTCTATTGGCCCGGCAGCGACAATTATGGATCGGGATCGCCGCAGGGACCCTGGTTATGGCGGTACTCCTTTTACTAATATTCTATCAGAGAAAAAGAAACCAGAAACTAAAGTTTGAGCAGGCACAGCAAAAGACCAATCAGGAAATATTTAATCTTTTACTAGCCCAAAGCACCAAAATGGAGGAAGGTAAGCTGTTAGAAAAGAAGAGAGTCTCCGAGGAATTACACGACGGCATTTTAGGTCAAATGTTCGGAATACGACTAATACTTATGGGCCTCAATAATAAAACCGATGAAGCCTCCGTTTTAAAAAGAACAGAACTATTAGAGAAGCTGCAGCAACTGGAAGAAGAAATTAGAACCATTTCTCATGAATTAAGCAAAGCTTCCCAAGAAAAAATACATAACTTTATCACCTCCATTGAGGAGTTGCTTCAAACCGTAAGGGATTCCTCTAATATGCAATGTCAATTTAAGTATGATGATAGCATAGATTGGGACCAGTTAACGGCAGAATTGAAGATTAACATTTACCGTATTGTACAAGAGAGCTTGCAAAACTGTAGAAAGCATGCACAGGCAAGCTCGGTTTCGGTTGTTTTTGAAAAGGATGAAAAGCAACTAAAAATCGCTATTACAGATGACGGTATTGGTTTTAATGTGAAAAAAGGAAAAAAAGGAATAGGCCTAAAAAATATGAGATCCCGATTAGAAAAACTAAACGGAACTTATTCCATAGATAGTCAACTTGGCAAGGGAACAACGGTAACCGTAACCATCCCCTACCAAGTAAATAAACCTGCAGCTCCCAAATCTGCATAACTTATAAAGAATGAAGACTTTAAGAATCTTAGCGATAGACGATCATGAAATGATCACTACTGGTTATAAATTCCTATTGGAAGCCGCTGAATTCGAAGAATTTACCGTAAAGGTTGAAACTGCTAACACCTATGAAATTGGTAAACAAAAGATTGAGGATTCTGCACGATCTTTTAAGTACGACCTACTCTTACTGGACATACAGTTAACAGAAACTCATTTGGAAGAACCTTATACTGGAGAAGATTTGGGAATTTTAGCCCGAAAAGTCGTCCCCGATACCAAGGTAGTCTTTATGTCGTCCTTCAGCGATAATTACCGGATTAATAGCATCCTAAAAAATGTAAATCCGGACGGATACATGGTGAAGTCAGAAGTAGATCAAAAATCACTTTTAGCCATGGTTAAGGGGGTTATTACCAATCCACCCTATTACAGTCAGAAAGCACTAGTGGCCATTCGAAAAAAAGTATCTCATGACGAGACTTTGGACGATAATGATAAAAAAATTCTCTATCACGTATCTATCGGCACCAGAACAAAGGATATGGTGAACCACATAAATCTATCGCTAGCGGGTATTGAGAATAGGAAAAGACAGCTCAAGGTAATTTTTGGGGTAGAAAAGCAAAATGACCTTGCACTCATTACGGAAGCAAAAATCAGGGGTTTCCTCTAGATAAAACCCACCTGTCAGCATAGAGCCAACAAGCATTAATCCCTGATTTGCACTAGCTTAGCCAGCCTTTGTGGAACCCTAGGCGATTCCTATATAGTGTATTTTAACCGATAAATTTTCGATGAATGCATCCAAAATAGACGGAAACCTTACTTTTTATAAGGTTTTAGTTCAATGGTGAATAAGACTTAAACTTAAATTTGGAGTTTAGTTTCACCAAATCGCTCTAGGGATGCCAATACAAAACGATGATTTTCTTAACAACCGAAAAAAGGTTTGCAATGCCAGTACCCATATAGTAGGCTTAGAAAAATTTAGAAAACGCTTGGAAAAAGACTTTTATGCCAATATAAATATCAGCAGTTATTGGCAACGGGAGAACGACGCCCACTTAAGCATCGAATTCAGTTGCAATTTTAGTCTTTCAGAAGCGCTCTATTTTTTACAATACCCAAATGGATTGCCTGAAGATACGCCAAAACAAAACCCCAAGAAAACCACCTTATTCCATGAGGCGTACTCTGATTTACTGGAGGTAAACGAATTTTCCATGGATATCAGTGAGCTTTCTATAGTCTTAACGGATACCAACATCCTAATTAGTAGGATTTACGAACAAAGTATTGTGCATCAGTTAGAAGAAATTGCCAACGAATTAGACAAGCATACAATTTATTATACAAAGGGGCTATCAGATACGCCTTATGAAATTTTCATTCCTGTATTTGAGCAACCGGATCCGAATCCCCTACCCCAGTCTTTAGGTGTAAAGGTTAACAACACACCTCAACCAAGCGACTATTTTTACTATTGGGGGATGTACTTTGGCAGTGCAGAAAAGGCAGCAGTTTACGACCTATCTACCCAAAAACTGATAAAAGGGGACGTGCAGATTTTCTAGCCGGATATTAATTTCACTCTACAGCAAAAAAAAGCCAACACTTAAAAGTGCTGGCTTTTTGCTTATTTATTACTTATCCTTAAGCTACAAACAGCTCTCGGTTATGCATCAATTCGTTTACTTTCTCCTTAACAGATTGGATAACTGCCTCATCTTCGGGATTGGTCAATACCTGATCAATTAGTCCTACGATTACCGGCATATGCTCTTCCTTAAGTCCTCTGGTAGTAATTGCAGCGGTACCAATACGAATCCCTGAAGTTACAAAGGGAGATTTATCATCAAAAGGAACCATGTTTTTATTCACGGTGATATCGGCTTTTACCAATAGGTTTTCTGCATCCTTACCAGTTATATCCTTACTTCTTAGGTCTATCAACATCATATGGTTTTCCGTACCTCCAGAAATAATCTTATATCCCTTTTCTACAAAGGCATTGGCCATGGCAGCAGCGTTCTTTTTAACCTGCAACATATAATGCAAGAAATCGTCCGTAAGGGCTTCTCCAAAAGCTACAGCTTTTGCAGCAATAACATGCATTAAGGGTCCTCCTTGGTTTCCTGGGAATACCGCTAAGTCTAACAAAGCAGACATCTTTCTAAGCTTCCCATTTTTTAATTTAATTCCGAAGGGGTTATCAAAATCCTCTCCCATCAAAATAAGTCCTCCCCTAGGACCACGCAAAGTTTTGTGGGTAGTAGTGGTTACAATATGGCAATGTGGAATGGGATCACTAAGAATTCCTTTAGCAATGAGTCCGGCAGGATGCGAAATATCTGCTAATAAAAGTGCCCCAACACTATCTGCAATCTCTCTAAACCTTTTAAAATCCATATCCATGGAGTAAGCAGAGGCTCCAGCAATAATCATTTTCGGCTTTTCCTTGGTAGCGATTTCCTGAATTTTGTCATAATCCAATTTACCGGTTTCCTTATCTACCCCGTAAAACACAGGATTGTACAATCTACCCGAAAAGTTTACGGGAGAACCATGGGTTAAATGCCCCCCATGAGAGAGGTCAAAACCAAGAATGGTATCGCCCGGCTGTAAACAAGCGTGGTATACAGAGGCGTTCGCCTGAGAACCAGAATGGGGCTGTACGTTGGCATAAGCCGCACCAAACAACTCCTTTGCCCTGTTCCTGGCAATTTCCTCTACTTCGTCCACTACTTCACATCCACCATAATATCGCTTACCAGGGTAACCTTCAGCATATTTGTTGGTAAGTACGGACCCAGCCGCTTCCATTACTTGTGGACTTACAAAATTTTCCGAAGCGATAAGTTCTATTCCATCAATTTGGCGTTCCCTTTCCTCCTCAATTAGTTCAAAAATTAAATTATCCCGTTGCATACTGTTAAAGATTCAATTAAATAAAGCGCAAAAATACAAATTGCATCGCGTTAATTGGAAGAAAACAATATATTTGATATAGATATTTATTCAACATTAATTAACAAGCCTGTATATGCCTCTTAAAACCAACGACCCTGCAAAGAAAACGTGGCTACCAGTACCGCCCAATTCCGATTTTCCAATCCAGAATATTCCCTTTGGTGTCTTTTTAACCCGAGACGATATCATAACCATAGGCACCAGAATTGGCGATTACGCTATTGATCTGGGTGCACTGCACCAATTGGGCTATTTTAAAGGCATTCCGTTAAACAATGATATATTTTTACAGGACACGCTTAACGACTTTATTTCCGACGGGAAAAAAACATGGCGCTTGGTAAGGAACAGGATCAGCGAAATTTTTGATATCAACAACAAGGCCTTGCAGGGCAACGAGGACCATAAAAGTGTTGTGCTATTTACTATGGACGAGATAGAAATGCAACTACCTGTACAGATTGGCGATTATACCGACTTTTATTCCTCTAAAGAACATGCCACCAATGTAGGCAAGATGTTTCGGGACCCGGAAAATGCTTTGTTACCCAATTGGCTCCACCTTCCTGTGGGCTACCACGGCAGAAGCTCTACTATTGTACCCAGCGGCACCGCTATAAGAAGACCTTCGGGACAAACGCTTCCAAAAGGGGCAGAGCAGCCCGTATTTGGCCCCTCCAAATTGGTGGATTTTGAGTTGGAGATGGCATTTATTACTACCGATGCCAACGCATTGGGAGAACCTATTCCCATAGAGGATGCAGAAGATTATATCTTTGGAATGGTACTGTTTAACGACTGGAGTGCCCGGGATATTCAAAAATGGGAATATGTACCCTTAGGCCCGTTTTTAGCCAAAAGTTTTGCTTCCTCCATATCTCCTTGGATTGTTACCATGGATGCTTTGGAGCCTTTTAGAGTGCCCAGTCCTGAACAAAATCCACTCCCCCTACCCTACTTAAGACACCCAAACAACAAGGGGGTAGACATAAATTTGGAAGTATCCATAACCCCAGATAATGGCAGTGAAACCATAGTAGCCAAGTCTAACTTTAAGTATATGTATTGGACCATGGCACAACAATTAGCCCACCATACGGTAAATGGCTGTAAGATTAATAGTGGGGATATGATGGGAAGCGGAACCGTATCTGGACCTACACCTGATAGTTATGGTTCTATGCTAGAGCTTACCTGGCGTGGAGAAAAACCCTTACAACTGAAGGATGGCTCCACCAGAAAGTTTATTGAGGACCATGACACCGTTACCATGCGTGGTTATTGCGAAAAGAATAACGTACGCATCGGGTTTGGGGAAGTGGCTACCAAGCTATTACCGACTTACCAACATAAACAATAAAAATTTTATTCGTATTTGTACGATTTTCTCTTCATTTGCGTTTCAGTAATTAAGAGTTTTGGTCCTAGCCAAATCATTCATTGCAAAAATTAGAACGATCAAATTATGAAGAGAGTTATTCTGTTGCCCTTACTTACCATATTTTTCCTTTCCTGTAGCGGGGTGAAAAAAACCCAGGCAGATATCAACGTAGGCAATTATAACGCTGCTATCACCAACGCCTTAAAAAACCTAAGGGAGAATAAGTCTAAGAAAAGCCATCAACCCTATATCCTTTTATTGGAAGAGGCTTTTAAAAAGAATGCTGAGCGCGAATTACAACATATTGCCTTCTTAAAGAAGGAAAACAACCCGGCAAATCTGGAAGCCATTTATAACGGGTATGAGGGATTAAAAGCCATGCAAGAACGCATAAGACCATTGCTTCCCTTACAACTTTATGATGAAAATAGACAAGCTAGGTTTAGCTTTAAAAGTTATGACAACGATATACTCAACGCAAAAAAGAAGCTCTCTAACTATCTTTATGCAAATGCCAATACACTTTTACAAACGGGAAACTCTAAGCAAGACTATAGAAAAGCCTATGCAGACTTCACTTATTTAAACCAAATTAATCCGAATTTTAGGGACGTTAAGCTAAAATTGGAAGAAGCCCACCGCAAGGGAATAGATTATGTGAATGTAATTATGATCAATGATTCCGAGCAAATTATTCCCGCTAGACTAGAAGCCGAACTATTAAACTTTAATACCTACGGCCTAAACGATATATGGACGGTTTACCATACCAACACTCAAGATAACGTTCCTTATGATTATGAAATGGAACTTGCCTTTACGGATATTAACATTAGTCCAGAACAGATTACCGAAAAACAGATACAGCGAGAGAAGTTAATTAAAGACGGTTATAAATACGCACTTAACTCGGAGGGGAATGTGGTAAAGGATAGTCTAGGCAATAAGATTAAAGTAGATAAGTTTAAAACCGTTCGCTGCGATTTCTATCAGTTCAACCAATTTAAAAAGGTGCAACTTAGAGGAAACGTTCGTTTTGTAGACCTTCATAGCAAACAGCAGTTAAACTCCTACCCACTAGTCAGTGAGTTTGTGTTTAGCCACTATTACGCAACGCATGAGGGTGATAAAAGGGCCTTAGAAGACAAACTACTTACCCTCTTGTCCAACTCTTCCGTCCCCTTCCCTACTAATGAGGAAATGGTGTATGATGCCGGGGAAGATCTAAAGTTCAAATTAAAGGGAATCCTGAACAGGCATCGCTTTAATTAAACAACTCTATCACTCCCTTCCAAAACCCTAGATGCATAAAGTTAGCTTCTAGGGTTAAACAAATTCCGCTAAATCTAGTTGGGAAATTCCTCCATGCGAATCATGCGCCACCACTACCCCCTCCTTAATGACTAATAGTTGGGGCGATTCATGTCTTAGTTGAAATAATGCTGCTACTTCATTGGAAACAGATCTATAACTTTGAAGATCTAGGTAATATAAATCTACTTGATCACTAGAAAGATTATAGGATGCATTAAATCCGTTCATAACCATCCTACTAATTCCGCAGGTAGTGGAATGCTTAAAAATCACTTGGGTCTTCTTGCCCGACTTTTCTTTAATTTCCGAAAGCTGATCCACAGAAGTTAAGGGTATCCATGGCACCTGATTTTCTTCCTTATTATTGTCTTCCAAATTATTATCCTTCCCAAATAACCTGTTTAATATTCCCATTTTGTAATTTTATGAATCGGTCGAACATTTGCTAACTTCCTTACACTATGTCTTTTTGTCTTAAAATTCCTCCAGCAAAGCGACATTTTGTCTTAAATTGAATATGGTAAGGTTGTTGCCTTAATCACATCAAAAATACACAATAACAAGACATAAAAAACAGCTATATGAACTTTAATAATTTCACCATAAAATCGCAAGAGGCCATACAGCAAGCGCAACAAATTGCGCAAGGCTTTGGGCACCAACAAATAGAAAACGAACATATATTTAAGGCTATTTCTGAAGTAGAGGAGAATGTACTTCCGTTTATTCTGAAGAAATTAAACGTCAACATTTCCATGCTGAAGCAAATTCTAGATAAGGAACTGGAAAGTTTTCCAAAAGTCTCCGGAGGGGAGATTATGGTTTCTAGGGAAGCAGGGAAAACCCTAAACGAGGCGGGCATTATTGCAAAAAAGATGGAAGATGAATATGTATCCATTGAGCATTTACTGTTGGCCATTTTTAAATCTAAAAGTAAGATTGCACAGGTCCTAAAGGACCAAGGGGTAACCGAAAAAGACCTCACTGCCGCAATCAATGAGTTGCGCAAAGGAGGAAAGGTTACTTCCCAAAGTGCGGAGGACACCTATAATTCCCTAAACAAATATGCCAAAAACCTAAATGAACTGGCAGATAGTGGCAATTTAGATCCCGTAATTGGCAGGGACGAGGAAATAAGAAGGGTATTACAGATTTTATCTAGAAGAACCAAAAACAATCCCATGCTGGTAGGGGAACCAGGTGTTGGTAAAACCGCTATAGCCGAAGGGCTTGCGCATAGAATTGTACAGGGCGACATCCCGGAGAATCTAAAAGACAAAACCATCTTTTCCCTGGATATGGGAGCCCTCATTGCAGGTGCTAAATACAAAGGGGAATTTGAGGAGCGGCTAAAGGCAGTGATTAAGGAAGTTACTACCTCGGACGGGAACATTATATTATTTATAGATGAAATCCATACCCTAGTAGGCGCCGGAGGCGGGCAAGGGGCCATGGACGCGGCTAATATTCTAAAACCGGCACTAGCACGGGGCGAATTAAGAGCTATAGGGGCTACCACCCTGGATGAGTATCAAAAATATTTTGAGAAAGACAAAGCCTTGGAACGAAGATTCCAAAAGGTAGTGGTAGACGAGCCAGATACTGAAAGTGCCATTTCTATCTTGCGAGGTATTAAAGAAAAATACGAGACCCACCACAAGGTCCGAATCAAGGACGAGGCAGTTATTGCAGCCGTGGAATTATCGCAGCGCTATATTACCAACCGTTTCCTTCCCGATAAGGCAATAGACCTAATGGATGAGGCCGCTTCAAAACTACGGATGGAAATAAACTCCAAGCCCGAGGAATTGGATGTCCTAGATCGTAAAATAATGCAGTTAGAAATTGAGATGGAGGCCATTAAAAGGGAAGACGACACCTCTAAACTAAAAGCACTGAACATAGACTTGGCCAATATCAAGGAAGAACGAAACGAAATCTATGCCAAATGGGAGAGCGAGAAGGCCGTGGTTGATGATATCCAACAAACAAAGAAGGATATTGAAAACTACAAGGTGGAAGCCGAAAGGGCAGAAAGAAATGGAGATTACGGAAAAGTAGCTGAGATTAGATACGGAAAAATTAAAGAGGCCCAGGAAAAGCTAGAGAAACTCCAAGCCGATCTAGAACAGCAACAACTCGGGGAAACCTTGATTAAGGAAGAAGTTACCTATGAGGATATAGCCGAGGTAGTGGCTAAATGGACGGGTATCCCAGTTACTAAAATGCTGCAAAGTGAGCGCGAGAAACTCTTAAACCTAGAAGGGGTGCTCCACAAACGGGTAGTTGGTCAGCAAGAAGCAATAGAAGCAGTATCGGACGCCATTAGAAGGAGTCGCGCCGGACTCCAAGACCATAAGAAACCTATTGGCTCCTTCCTGTTTTTGGGAACCACAGGAGTTGGTAAAACGGAACTGGCCAAAACGTTAGCAGCCTACCTTTTTGATGACGAAAACGCCATGACCCGTATAGATATGAGCGAATATCAGGAAAGGCATGCGGTGAGTAGACTGGTAGGTGCACCTCCGGGATATGTTGGTTACGAAGAGGGAGGGCAATTAACCGAGGCGGTACGGAGAAGACCCTACTCCGTGGTATTATTGGATGAAATTGAAAAAGCACATCCCGATACCTTTAACATACTACTACAGGTTTTGGATGAAGGTCGCCTTACAGATAATAAAGGAAGGGTTGCCGATTTTAAGAACACGATCATAATAATGACCAGTAATATGGGAAGTCACATTATCCAAGAGAAATTCGAGGATAATTCCGATATCTATAGTGCCACCGAAGCCGCAAGGGTAGAGGTTCTGGGACTCCTACGGAAAACCATTCGTCCAGAATTCTTGAACCGAATAGACGATATAATCATGTTTACACCTTTGAGCAAGGAGGATATCAAGAAAATTGTGATTTTACAATTAGATCAATTAAAACAAATGGTAGAGGAGCAACAAATAACCCTCGATGCCACGGAGGAAGCTATCCAGTATTTAGCTAATAGAGGGTACGATCCGCAATATGGAGCGCGCCCCATTAAGAGAGTAATTCAAAAAGAGGTGTTAAACAACATTTCCAAAGAACTCCTTAGCGGTAATATAGGACCAGGCAGTGTGGTCCTTATGGATAACTTTGACGATAAGCTGGTATTTAGAAATGAAAAAGACCTTGCCAAAAAGCTGGGAAAATCGTAAATTAATTTTCCTCAAAAGCGCTCCATTTAACTATGGAGCGCTTTTTTATTCAAGAAGACACAGGCACAGCATTAGTGGCATTTAGCATATTCCTTCCCTCCTATGTAATATCCCATAATAATTTTAAAGCGAAATTGGTTTTATTCACAAACATTATATACCTTACAGTATAAAAATATTCTATATTAGCTTAAAACTGTTAGGACATGTCTACTAAAGCAGAAAGGACCACCGCTTACATTATTGAAACCGTAGCACCCATCTTTAATAAACTAGGGTATGTTGCCACTAGTATGAGCGATCTTACAGAGGCAACCGGACTCACCAAGGGTGCTTTGTACGGAAATTTTGAAAACAAGGAATCTCTCGCCTTGGCCTCTTTTGAGTACAATAGCAAGAAACTACTCTCCAAATTGGATGAACAATTAAATACTGAGGGATCTGCCTTGGAGAAAATTTTGGTGTTCACTAATTTTTATCGCACTTACGATGAGTTTACGGAATCCCTAGGAGGTTGCCCCTTGGTAAATGTAGGTATAGATGCCAAAAATAACAACAACCTACTCTTAGCTGCCACCAAGGAAACTATAAAAAACATTGAAGGTAAGATTGCTTTGGTTTTGGAAAATGGAGTAAACAATAATGAAATTAGACTACCAGTAACCCCCTTGCAATTTTCAAAACAACTATTTACCATGATACAAGGCGCCGTTACCATGGCTACCATTACCGATGATCGAAAATACTTGATCAATACGGTAGCTTACTTGGACCAATTAATCACAAGGGAAATAAAGAAATAACCGAATTGGAATTTGCCGAAGCAGCCAAGCATTTTTAATAATCTGAATGTCATTTTTCAGGTATGCTTCAGAAAGATCTTGATGCTTTATCACAAAAGGGAGTCCACAAAAAATCGTTGATTACTTTGAAACATACCGCAATGCACAAAAACCCTCGTGGATACATACTATTTCCCCATTTTTTCAGTTACCATAATACCAATGAGAATTACCTAAATCAGAATAGATTATGAAGGGCATAAAGTTACTATTGATACTAGTATTAACCTTAGGTTTTTTGGGATGTAAGGAAGATCCCAAGGAAGTGGAACAAGTTGTCAACAACCATATTTCTACCTTTTACTTTATACGACACGCCGAAAAGGATCGAAGTAGACCTGAGGACAAAGATCCCGAATTAAACCAATCGGGTTTGGGTCGCGCCATGCGTTGGGCAGAGATATTGGATAATGTGGCATTGGACGCTATATATACCTCCAAATATAAGCGGACTTCCATGACGGCAGCCCCAACTGCCATAAAAAAGGATATTACACCCCAATACTACGATCCCCATGCCGTTAATATAGAGGAATTTAAAAACCTTAATCTAGATAAGAATGTCCTTATTGTGGGGCACAGTAATACCATCCCTCAATTTGTAAATGGCCTTTTGGGCGAAGAAAAGTATCAATCCATGGAAGATTATGACAATTCGAGCTTGTTTATAGTACGCATCATAGATGGGGTAGCTACTGATATCCGATTAAAAATGGATTAATCTGTTGGTTGAACCATTACATTTTCCGAGATAATTTTTGAGAGTAACTCTAAGTCACCTTTCTCGTACAATTTGTCCGTATCGTATATGGATACACTTTCTGGGTCTGCCTTATAATTTTCATAATCCACAAAACGAATTCCGTTTATAACACGCTCATTGTAAGCTGCCCTAAACCTAATTCCTCCGCCATTCACATGAAATTGGTACGCCAGGTAATCTACCTTAAAGGTATTCTTATGGATCCAATATACATATACATCCTCAAAATCGTCGCCCCCACCTTCCTCATCAAAGGTAATCTTGATTTTATAATAAGGCGCGTCCTTTACGGTAGTTTCTCCCAATAGTTCCTTATTCACGGCCGGGTCATTTAAGCCATAGGGAAGATGTACAAAATAATGCACGGAATTCAATGAATTAGAGTAAATATTGGCCAATGAATCGGAAAGCTTTAGCACGCTATCGCCCTGCCTACGTTTAAACTTATAATTTAGCAAGACATCCGTAAATGGAACGGAATCTTTTACCCCAGTCCTACTTAATTTTCGCTTGTTGTTCTCCCAAGTAGAGCTATAGTCCATATCTCGAAAAGAAAAGGAAATAGTACTGTTGCTGTACTTCTCCCCACCACTAATGGCGATAGACCTATCCACTATTTCCTGGGCCGTAAGCACATCTTTCGGTTGTTCCTTACATGCCCCAACTAAAAGCGCCCATGCGGCGAAATACAATACTCTGATCATATGTTTTCTTGATTAATCGTAAAAATGGGAAAAACATTACAGAAATACTAAAGGAAATAGCATTATTAAGAATAGTAGATCCCCATCTAAGCAGATAAATTGAATAATTGTTTCTATTTTTGTAGCTATATGCAGAAGAAAATAAATATCAAAAACAGAAGGGCTCGGTTTGATTATGAGTTGTTGGATACCTACACTGCAGGCATCGTATTATCGGGCACCGAGATAAAGTCTATCCGAGAAGGCAAGGCCTCTATATCTGAGAGCTTTTGTGAATTTAATGATAGGAGTGAATTGTTTGTGATTAATATGCAAGTAGACGAATATTCGCATGGGACCCACTACAACCACCGCCCCAAAGCAGAACGCAAGTTGCTTCTTAACCGTGGAGAGCTAAAAAAGTTAGAGCGAGAGGTGAAAAATAGCGGACTCACCATAGTTCCCCTAAATCTTTTTCTTAATGACCGAGGTCTGGCAAAAGTAAATATTGCTTTGGCACGGGGTAAGAAACTTTATGACAAGCGCGAAACCATCAAAGACCGGGATAACAAAAGAGATTTAGATCGGATTAAAAAGAGCTTCAATAATTGAGACAAAAGGTATAGTCACCAAAGCCAATAAGGCTGCTTATGAATGTAAGCAGCCTTAATTTTTATCTTCTAACAAGGGCACAAATCGGAAAGAACCCAGTTCTGTTTTTTCAAATTCCTTGGCCGACTTTCTAACGAACAAGGTCATTATTTGTTCATCCACTCCTACTGGAATCACCAATCTGCCTCCAATTTTAAGCTGTGCCAGTAAGGGATTGGGCACAAAAGGAGCACCTGCCGTAACAATAATCCCATCAAAGGGGGCCTTTTCGGGCATCCCCTTATAACCGTCCCCAAAAATGTAACTCTTGGGCCTATAACCCATTTTATTAAAAAACAGGTTGGTTTTCTTAAAAAGCTCCAATTGTCGTTCTATGGTATAAACCCTCGCCTTAAGCTTTAGTAGAACAGCTGTCTGATATCCACTTCCGGTCCCAATTTCGAGAATTTTATGATTGGGTTCTACCTGCAATAATTCAGTTTGAAAAGCCACGGTATAGGGCTGTGAAATGGTTTGATCTGCCCCAATAGGAAATGCTTTATCCTGGTAGGCATGATCTTCAAAACTACTGTCTAGAAACAAATGTCTGGGTATGGAACGGATGGCATTCAACACCGCAGAATCCACAATTCCCTTTTCTATAAGAACTTCGGCAAGCTGATTACGCATACCGCGATGTTTTAACGTATCTTTCAATGTAATTGACTTTGATTTTGGCCTGTAAAGTTATAAAAGAAAACCCAATTAAATGGAGCAATTTGGCTTTGGGACACCCGTTGCCAAGCAACTTGTTGGTGATCAGCCCATCTTAAAAATAAAGATACTATAAATAATTTATCTAGGCGGCTCATGGCAACCAATTCCAATATTATCCCTTGTCAGCAATTTCTTCAAATGACACTAAAAATGGGGAGGGAGGGCCTATTTTTTGTTTTGTAGCAGCATAACTTATAAACTATCCTTATTTTTGAACAAAAACAACACTATGCTTAACGTTGGCGTCCTGGGAGCAGGACATTTAGGAAAAATACACCTTAGATTACTCAATGAATCCCCAAAATATAATCTGGTCGGGTTTTATGACCCGGATGCAATCAATGGCAAGCAGGTGGCTGCAGAGTTTGGGTATGTTTTCTTTGATAACATCAATAAATTAATCGATGCTGTAGATGTGGTAGACATCGTAACCCCTACCCTCTCCCATTTTGAATGTGCAAAAAAGGCGATGGAAAAGGGTAAACACGTTTTTATAGAAAAACCAATTACCAACACCTTGGAAGAGGCCGAGACCCTTTTAGAGCTAGAAAAAAAGCAGGGTATAAAAGGACAGGTAGGCCATGTAGAACGATTTAATCCTGCATTTATGTCGGTAAAGGATAAGATAAACAACCCCATGTTTATCGAGACCCACCGCTTGGCAGAATTTAATCCTCGAGGAACCGATGTGCCAGTGGTATTGGATTTAATGATTCATGATATTGATGCTATTCTGAGTGTTGTAGATTCCGAGGTGAAACAAATCAATGCCAGTGGAGTATCTGTAATTAGCAACTCCCCCGATATTGCCAATGCAAGGATAGAATTTGAGAATGGATGTGTTGCCAACCTTACGGCTAGCAGAATATCCCTGAAGAATATGAGAAAGTCCCGATTTTTTCAACGGGATGCCTATATCTCTGTCGATTTTCTAGAGAAGAAGGTAGAAGTGGTTAGGATGAAAGATGCGCCGGAAAAGCCCGGGGATTTTGATATGATTTTACAGAACGCCGAAGGGGTGAAAAAACAAATATATTTTGAAAACCCCACCGTTCCGGTAAATAATGCTATTTTGGATGAGCTAGAAGCATTTGCAGATGCCATAAACAATAACACAACTCCAGAAGTAACCTTGGAGCAAGGTTTCCAAGCCCTAAAGGTAGCACTACAGGTGATTAAATCGTTTTAATACCTTATCACCTCCCATAAAACAGCTATGCTGTAGTTTAATTTACAAACTTTAAACACGATCAATGATGAAAATAGCAGTCATAGGTGCGGGTACAATGGGGAATGGCATTGCCCATGTATTTGCCCAACAGGGATATACCACCAACCTGATAGATATCGCTTCGGAGTCCTTGGAAAAAGGGTTGGCAACCATTGGTAAAAATTTAGATCGAATGATCGCCAAGGAAACCATTACGGAGGCCGATAAGGATTTGACCCTATCCAATATCACCACCTTTACGGTTTTATCCGAGGGGGTAAAGGATGTTCAGTTGGTAATTGAGGCGGCGACGGAAAACACCGATCTCAAACTCAAAATATTTACCGATCTAGACCAACTATGCCCTCCAGATACCATTTTAGCTACCAACACCTCTTCTATTTCCATCACACAAATAGCGGCAGCCACCAATAGGGCAGATAAGGTGATAGGTATGCACTTTATGAATCCAGTTCCCATTATGAAGCTGGTAGAAGTTATTAGGGGATACAGTACCTCAGATAGTGTGACTACTACAGTTATGGAGCTTTCTAAAAAACTTGGAAAGACCCCAACGGAAGTAAATGACTATCCCGGTTTTGTTGCCAATAGAATACTAATGCCTATGATTAATGAAGCCATAGAAACCCTTCACCATAAGGTGGCGGGGGTAATAGAGATAGATACGGTTATGAAATTAGGGATGGCACATCCCATGGGCCCCTTGCAACTGGCAGATTTTATCGGGTTGGATGTCTGTCTTTCCATTTTAAATGTGATGTTCAACGGCTTTAAAAATCCGAAATATGCCCCAAGCCCCTTATTGGTAAATATGGTTATGGCAGGCAAACTAGGGGTAAAATCAGGCGAAGGATTTTATGATTACTCAACCTCTAAAAAGGCGGAAGTGGTATCCCATCAATTTAGTTAAGCAGACTATTCAATAATTAAAAACACTTTAGATCAATTAGATATATATGTCCATAAAAAGCAATCTCATAAAAATAAAGGAGTCCTTGCCAGCCCATGTAACTTTAGTGGCTGTGACCAAAACCAAATCTGTGGCCGATATCCAGGAGGCTTATGATGCGGGGCATCGCATCTTTGGTGAGAATAAAGTGCAGGAGATGACGGAAAAATGGGAATCCCTTCCCAAGGATATCGAATGGCACATGATTGGACATCTCCAACGGAACAAAGTAAAATATATGGCCCCGTATGTATCCTTGGTACATGGCGTGGATAGCCTAAGGCTCCTTAAAGAAATAAATAAGCGCGCCAAGCAAAACGACCGAGTGATTCCCTGTTTGCTACAGGTACATATTGCCGAAGAATCCTCCAAGTTTGGCTTTGACGAAAACGAATTGATAGATCTTATTTCCTCAGGGAACCTAGAAAGTTTGGAGCATATAGAAATAAAGGGATTAATGGGAATGGCCACCTTTACGGTAGACACCCAACAAATAAGCAAAGAATTCCGTACCCTTAAGAAACTTTTTGATCGCGCAAAGACCTATCTTCCCAACCTAAAGGAAATCTCTATGGGTATGAGCGGGGATTATAAAATTGCCATCGAAGAAGGTAGTACCATGGTACGTCTAGGAAGCAGTATTTTTGGCGCTAGAAATTAAATTTTATCCCAAGGCTAAGGCGCCAGAATACCTATCTTTGTTTATTAGAGAATTAGAAGCAATACATGTACGTAGTATTAGATATAGAGACCACCGGAGGAAAGTACAATGAGGAAGGAATAACAGAAATTGCCATTCATAAGTTTGATGGACATAAGGTGGTAGATCGCTTTATCAGTTTAATCAACCCCGAAAGGGAGATTCAGCCATTTGTGGCGAATTTAACTGGTATAAACAATACTATGTTACGGACGGCCCCAAAGTTCCATGAAGTTGCAAAACGCATCGTGGAAATTACCGAGGACGCAGTTATTGTGGCCCATAATGCCCAATTTGACTATAGAATTTTACGCACCGAATTTAGGCGACTGGGATACAATTTTGAACGTAAAACCCTGTGTACGGTAGAGCTGTCCAAACAGCTACTCCCGGATGCACCCTCCTATAGTCTGGGTAAATTGGTTCGTTCCTTAGGGATACCCGTAAGCGATCGGCATAGGGCCAATGGGGATGCCTTAGCCACCCTACAACTCTTTAAATTACTTTTATCCAAAGACTTGGACAAAACCATAGTGAAAAACGTTTTGCGCAATGAATCCTTGGGAGAACTTTCCCCAAGGCAGTTAGATATTGTGGAATCCCTTCCCTCTAGTATTGGCGTATTTTATATGCATAATAAAGACAGGGAAATTATCCTTTTGGGAAGAAGCTCCGATATTAAAAAACGAATCAATCAATATTTTACCAACAGCGGTACCAGAGCAAGAAAAATCCAAAAAGAAACCAAGAAGGTCACCTACGAAAGAACAGGGAATGAATTGGCAGCAATGTTGAAAGAAAACAGCGAACTGGTTCGCAATAAACCAAAGTACAATGCCAGTTATAAAAGACGCTTGTTCTCCCATGCAATCTATAAAAGCAAGACGGACCGAGGGTATCTTTCCTTGTCTGCCCAAAAGGTAGATCCAAAAAAAACACCTATCGCCACCTTTAACAGCCAACAGGGAGCGGAAAACTTCCTTTATACGTTAAGGGACGAATTTCAACTCTGCAACAAAATTAACGGACTGTCACAGGCCAAAAAGGCATGCTCCCACTATATGGAAGGCCAATGCCAGGGAGCCTGTATTGAAAAAGAGGAAGTAGATAGCTACAACCATCGGGTAGAGGAAAGCATCAAGAAATACAACCTCCCTTGCAAGGACATCCTAATCTTGGAAAAGGGAAGGGAAACGGGAGAACGTTGCGGTATTCTAATTAAAAATGGTATTTTTAAAGGATTGGGCTATTTTAGCTTACACCATCAAATTAATAACAACCCTATTTTAGAATCCATAATCACCCCTATGGACCACAATGAAAATACCAAACATATCATTACCTCTTACCTTAGAAAAAAGAAAGCTATTAAAATTATTGAACTAGACACGTGAAAGAGGAACGATTAAAAAATTGGAAATCAAAACTTCATGAAGTTATCTATGGGACGCATACCAAGGCGGGTAGACTTTTTGATCTTATCCTGTTGGGCCTAATTGTCTACAGTGTAATCATTGTAATGTTAGAGAGCGTTCCCAATATAGATAAGAAGTATCATGCATTCTTAAATATTTCGGAATGGGTGGTCACAATACTTTTTACTATAGAGTATATTCTACGCATCATTACCATTAATCGCCCTAAAAAATATATTTTCAGCTTCTTTGGTGTGGTGGATTTTCTATCTACCATCCCCAAATACCTTTCCTTGCTTCTAGTGGGCTCTCAATTTATTACAGCATTTAGAATACTGCGGCTACTGCGAATATTTAGGATTCTAAAACTGGTTCGATTTGTTGGAGAATCCAATAAACTAATCCGGGCCTTAAGCGCCAGCAAGACCAAGATATTTGTTTTTGTGTTTTTCGTCATCATTATATCGGTCATCTTAGGGACGGTTATGTACATTGTAGAAGGCCCCCAAAACGGCTACTCTAGTATTCCTCACAGTATTTATTGGACGGTAGTGACCTTAACCACGGTAGGATACGGGGATATTTCACCCCAGACCCCTCTGGGGCAATTTATTGCAACCATGATCATGATCATCGGTTATGGAATTATAGCCGTGCCTACGGGAATTGTATCCGCAGAGTACGCATCTAACATCTCGGACAAGAAAAAGATGGACCAAGGTAGGGCCTGCCAAAACTGCGGAGCAGATGTATTGCTAAATGACGCCTATTATTGCAGACAATGCGGTTTTAAATTAAGAGATGATTAAGCATGGATAAAATACTGATCTCTGTAGTAGGGCCTACAGCCATAGGCAAGACCGCCTTGGCCATTACCCTCGCAAAGTCTTTTGGAACCGAAATAATCTCTGCAGATTCCCGTCAATTTTTCCGTGAGATGTCTATTGGAACCGCAGTGCCGTCAGAAGATGAACTAAATCAAGCGCCGCACCATTTTATACAACATAGGGGCATTCACGAAGATTACTCGGTAGGGGATTTTGAGCGAGAGGCCTTGGAAAAATTAGAAGAACTGTTCATAAAAAATAATGTGGTGGTAATGGTGGGTGGAAGCGGACTCTATACCGATGCCGTCACAAAGGGCCTGGATTATTTTCCAAGTGTAGATCCCTCCATTCGCACTCAATTGAACGAGGAATTGCTCTCCAAAGGAATTATGCACTTACAGGAGCAACTAAAAAAACTGGATAGGTCTTATTACGATAAGGTAGATTTGAACAATCCGCATCGACTAATACGGGCCTTGGAAATCTGCATTGGAAGTGGACAGCCCTACTCCTCTTTTTTAAACAAAGAAAAGGAACCAAGGAGTTTCCGCACCATCACCCTAGGAATAGAAGCCGATAGAACCATCTTATACGATAGAATTAACCAGCGGGTAGATCTTATGGTTTCAAATGGCCTCTTGGAAGAGGTAGCCTCCCTAAAACCATATAGTGCCTTAAACGCCTTGCAAACGGTTGGCTATCGGGAATTATTCCGCTATATGGATGGAGAACTTAAATTGGAAGACGCCATTGAGGAAATTAAGAAAAACACGAGAAGATTTGCTAAACGGCAACTTACTTGGTTGCGAAAAAGGGAGGATATCCTATGGATTAACTATAAGTATAATCCAAAGGAGGTGCTTCAAAGGTTAGAACTAGAAATTGCAAAAGGATGAGCGTCCATAAAAAAAACATACTATTTGTGATTGGGGTTTCTGGCACGGGGAAATCTACCATTGCCGGCTTACTTGCCAAGGAACTTAAACTCCCATTTTTAGAGGGCGATGAATATCACCCCCAGAGTAACGTCCAAAAAATGGCCAGTGGTCACCCCCTAACCGATGAGGACCGCATGGATTGGCTCTTACGCTTAAACCAATTGGCAAAGGAGCATAGGGAGGATGGATGCATCATAAGCTGCTCGGCCTTAAAGGAATCCTATAGAAATATTTTACAAAAGGATATTGAATCTCAAGTGGTATGGATCTCCTTGGAAGGAAGTTTCCAACTAATTTCAGAGCGTTTAAAACAACGAAAAGGACATTTTATGCCCGCTAGCCTGCTGCAATCACAGTGGGATACTTTTGAGGCCCCTACCGAAGCTTTAACGATATCCGTAGCAGCAAGTCCAAAAGAAATAGTCTCGGAAATTATAAGGAAACTGAACTAAACAAAAAAAGCACCGGAAACCCAGTGCTTTTTTATCCTATTTATATTCTAGACTTCGTCTGTTTTTACAACCAGCCTAAACCCTTCTCCGTGGATATTCAATATTTCCACTGTTTCGTCCCTTTTCAGGTACTTGCGCAGTTTCGCGATGTAAACGTCCATACTTCGAGAAGTAAAGTAGTTATCGTCCCTCCAAATTTTAGTAAGTGCCAATTCTCGCGGCATTAAATCGTTCTCGTGAAGTGCTAATAGTCTTAGCAATTCATTTTCCTTAGGGGAAAGTTTTATGGCTTCCTCATCCTTATACTTTAAGAATCTCAATTTAGAATTTAACTGGAATCCTCCGATAGTAAATTCAAATTGCTTACTATCTGCCAAGGAATTGGTAGATTTCCGTTGTATAATAGCCTTTAATTTCATCAGTAAGACCTCAGAGTCGAAGGGCTTATTTAGATAGTCATCGGCACCTGCCTTATATCCTTTAAGCACATCTTCCTTCATGGTTTTGGCCGTTAAGAAAACAATGGGTACGTTCTCGTTCTTTTCCCTGATTTCTTTTGCCAGCGTAAAACCGTCCTTGTAAGGCATCATAACATCAAGAATACAAACGTCAAAATTGTCTTTCTTGAATTTTTCAAAGCCTTCCATACCATTTTTCGCCAACGTAACGTCAAAATCGTTCATGGCCAAATAATCCTTTAGGACAATTCCGAAATTTGGATCGTCCTCTACTAGTAGTATTTTCTTATTTGCTGTTTCCATCATAATTTTTAAATTAAGGGGAGTTTAATAAAGAAAGTTGTTCCTTTCCCTTTTTCACTTTCGGCATAAACCTCACCCTGGTGATCATCTACTATTTTTTTCACGTAAGCTAGTCCTAAACCGTGGCCCTTAACATTGTGTATGTCCCCGGTATGCTCTCTATAGAACTTTTCGAAAACCTTTTTTAGGACCACCTTACTCATACCCGCTCCTTGGTCTTTTATCTTTATAATTATATTGTTTCCAATAATCTCCGTAAACACATCTATTTTAGGAGCGTCTGTGGAATACTTTATCGCATTGTCCAAAATATTGACAATAACATTGGTAAAATGCATTTCACTGGCCAATACTTCACTGCGTTCTGCTTCTAAATGGGTGTTGATATAACCACCTCTATCTCCTACAATCAGTTCTACATGGGTAATGGCATCTTCTATAATCTCATGTACATCTGCCCTATCCTTAGAAATATCCAATTGGTTTTTCTCCAACTTAGAAATCCTAAGAACATTTTCTACTTGTGCATGCATTCTTTTATTTTCGTCCCTTATCATTTGTAGGTATCGCAACACCTTCTCTTCATCCACAATTATCTTAGGGTTCCTAATTGCTTCTACCGCCAAATTAATGGTGGCAATGGGCGTTTTAAACTCGTGAGTCATATTGTTGATAAAATCGGACTTGATTTCTGAAATCTGCTTTTGCTTTATCAACTGATATATAGCGCTAGAATAGGCTATTACAATAATCAAGGTAAACACCAAGGACAAGACCGCCATTCCTAATATGGACTGGATTAAAAAACGCTTCTTTTTTGGAAAGGTTAGCAACAATGAATAATTGGTACTTCCCTCACTATCCTTAAACAAAGGTGCCTTGTATAAAGTGGTCTCAGAAAATTTAAATTGATCGGACCTTAGTTTTGTAGGCAATCCCCTGCTATACACCCCATATTCATAATCAATATCTATGCCCCTATTTTTAAGTTCCCTACTAAGGAACAACTCTATCTCCTGTTTGGTCACCCTATTGTCTATGGACCTGGATTTAGCCATTTCCCGAAAACTATCGTCCATGGCAGCCCTATCTATAGAGGAGAGTCCACCAATTTTCTCTAGCTTTTGCACTGGGGTTAGGGAATATTGCCTCCCATCCAGTCCAAAATCCTCCTTATAAATTTCCGTACGCCTTATACTGGTAATGTTCTTAAAGGTAGTAGTGTCAAACCCAATATCAAAGAACTTAGAAGCCATATTGTAATCTTCCTCCAGGATACCATGGGAATAAAACCGGATTTCGTTGGAGTTGATATCCCTGTCAAAGAAAAAGAAATTCTTAAGGTGGGTAGCCTTAGGCTTCCCAATACTATCCTTTAATTTATAAAACTCATTAAGATAGTCCTGTACTTCCCTCTTTTCTATATTCTCTACAACCCTATTAAGAATTTGGGTCACCGTATTGGAAAACTGTTCTTCCTTGTCTTCTACCGATTTGTTGATCCAATAGCTTTGAACAAAAATAATCCCAATAAGGGAAAGGCTCATCAAGACAACCAAAAGACCAAATAACCTCTTATTCATTAACAGTAAAATTATAAATTTAACATTTAGCGGATTGTACGTTTAACCAAACCTTAACAAATATGTTAAAGTTTTGCCCTTAAGCCCTGGCCTTAAGCAATTTTCCATGTATTTCCGCTACTTGAGACGCAGTGCTTTTAAGATCTATATTGTTTATTACAAAATGGGAAAGCGGAGCTTTTTTGGCATCTTCCCATTGGTTCTCTACCCTTTCCATGACTTGTTCTGGACTAACTCCGTCCCTTTTTACCACTCTATTAACGCGACTCTCCAGAGGGGCCGTCACC
This sequence comes from Arenibacter lacus, assembly GCF_008711145.1. Classification (NCBI taxonomy): domain Bacteria; kingdom Pseudomonadati; phylum Bacteroidota; class Flavobacteriia; order Flavobacteriales; family Flavobacteriaceae; genus Arenibacter; species Arenibacter lacus. Next base: position 29,086 of record NZ_VVIN01000022.1, on the reverse strand, counting down.
AGAATAATTTGATCATAGCGGCCCTGGTTTCCATTTTCAAATATAATCGCAGCCTCTTGTATTACATAGGCTGAATTCTGTTGTTGCGCCCATTCTTTAAAATGCTGAGCCACTGCAGGATGTACTATTTTATTTAAGTCCTTCAGCAACTCGCCGTTCTTAAAAACCCTTTGGGATATATAAGCCCGATTTAGTGCGCCATCCTTATAACTACCTTCTCCTAAAAGAGCTATAATCTGCTGTTTTAAGGATTCGGAATTACCCATAAGCCACTTTGCTTCTGTATCCGAATTGTACACAGGTACTCCTAGCTCCCGGAACATGGCCGCTACCGTAGATTTGCCACTACCAATTCCTCCTGTTAGGCCTACTATTCTCATTGCTTCATCAAAATAAACTCTACCTTATCTTCTTTTAACCGCACCACATTAACGGAATCTATCTTCTTGGTTATTTCAAGATCCAATATATTATCCCCTTCTCCTTTAAATTGGGCATAATCCGCACTTACTTCAAAATCGCTTGCCTTCAATTCTTTTAAAACCTCTATGCGATCTCTACACAGCAATTCGGCCGTTTCGGGAAACGTACGCACCACTACTCCTTCGGGAACATTCTTTATAAGGATGGGAACAGTGAGTATGCGCTCTGAGAATCTGAACACCTCTCCTTCCACTGCCACCTGATCTGCAGAAAAAGTGGTATTCTTTAGGGCGGCAGGGAGCTTCAAATCTACTTTTTTGGTAAAAGGTCCCATTAGATTATTAAAGGAGCGTTCCTTTGTAGGGACATTACTCAATTCCTTCACCTCATTCTCGGGTCCTATCACTGTAATGGAATCTGGAATTATTTCCATATCGCCATCCAATAAATGATGTTGTTCCAATTTGATGGAGATATTGGAGGCTACTGGAACCTTCTTTTTTATAAGTTTTTGAAAATTAAAGAACATGGTATCCTGATCCATATCCAAAATTTGCATATAATTGGATAGCTGGTTTTCTATTTGCCCCCTGTACGCCTTGGGCGACAAAAAGTACTTTTGCCCCCTTTGCTCCAAGGTAGAAAGGTCTACATGCACCCTTTTATTTTTTAAACCGAACATTAAAAACTGAAAGCCACTGGCCTTTAACCTTACCCTAATGTTTTCTTTGGATACCTTTTTAAGCAACAGACTATCCGGATTACTATGATAACTCAGCTTAAAGACAGCATCATTGGTATATTGGTCGGCCAAATTACTGATGAACCAAGCCAAGCTAGAGCCCAAAAAAAACATCAAGAAAAGTTTTACTTTCCTCTTTTGCAGTGCGTTTTTTATGTTATCAATCAATTTCTATGCGTTTTTAAAAAACAGTTTGGGAAATAATATTTGAGGGTCCTTTTCACTAAAAGCTAGGAGCAGGGAATTCTTTAAAAATCCGAATCCATATCCAAAAAACTGGATGGTTACCGCTATTAAGGATAAAAACGCCACTTTAACACTTTTGTTCTCTTTATAAGAATGAACAAAAAGTACACCAAAGTACAAGAGATAAATGGCAATTGGTGTTAGAAACCCAAAAAACATTAAAACAAATGAGCATAATAGCCCTAAACTAAATAGGCTAGGGAACCAGTAGGTTATTTTAGCGGTATCTGGGTACCATTGATTCAAAATAGGTCTTACCATGCCAAACTTCTTTACCTGGGTATAAAACTTACCCCAATCTATCCTTCTTTTATGGTACACATAGGCTTCGGGGATGAGTTTGGTTTTAAATCCGGCTTCCCAAATCCTAAAGGTTAGGTCTGGGTCTTCCCCCGGGTGAATATTGCCAAAGCCCTGCGTTTTCTCGAATGCCTGTTTGGATATGCCCATATTAAAACTCCTTGGTTGAAACTTCCCCACCGCTTTCTTACTCCCTCTAATTCCTCCAGTAGTAAGTACCGAGGTCATCGCGTAATTAATAGCTTTCTGCACTTGGCTAAAAGAGGTATGGGCAGCATCTGGGCCGCCAAAACAATCCACGTAGTCCTTATTAAGCGCAGCATCTACCAATCCAAGATATTGGGGTGGAATAATACAGTCTGAGTCTAGGACGATGAAGTAATTCCCCTTGGCCCGTTCCATCCCATAATTTCGGGAAGAACCCGGTCCGGAGTTGTCCTTCTTCAAGTAAGTAATATCCAGTTTATTCCTATACCCATCTACTACCTGCTCTGCACTCATAGTAGATCCATCCTCTACTATCACTACCTCAAAGGGTGCTTGATAATCTAAAAGCGAAAGGCTTTGCAAGAGTTCATCCACCTCATTAGGTCGGTTATATACGGGTACGATAAAGGAAAAGTAAAGCTTCATTTTTCTACTACTTGTTAAAAGGAACCAATGGAGAGAAAGTTATTTCAAAGTTAAAAACAGGGAAGCAACACCTCCCTGTTTCTATCTCTTTCCCACATAATAGTTTTAGCATTCCCTTTTGGGCAGGGATTGCCGATGTATTTAATCTAACTTATTCAGAAAATTGATCCACTATTTCCTGGCTCACCCCAGTAGAGGAAAATCCTCCATCGTGAAACAAATTCTGCATTGTTACCTTTTTGGTATAGTCCGAGAAGAGTGTTACCGTATATTCTGCACACTCTTGGGCAGTGGCGTTGCCTAAGGGCGACATTTTTTCGGCGTAGTTAATAAAGCTGTTAAACCCTTTTACCCCCTGTCCGGCTGTAGTGGGTGTAGGAGACTGGGATATAGTGTTCACTCTTACCTTTTTATCCTTACCAAAGAAGTAACCGAAACTACGAGCTATAGATTCTAAATAGGCTTTATTGTCGGCCATATCATTATAATCCGGAAAGGTACGCTGGGCTGCCATATAGGTAAGAGCAACAATACTTCCCCACTCATTCATAGCATCTGCTTTGTACAAACTTTGCATTACCTTGTGAAAGGAAAGCGCGGATACATCCCAACCCTTGCTAGTGAAATCGTATTTTTGATCGGTATAAGACCTTCCTTTGCGTACGTTTACGGACATTCCGATGGCATGCAGCACAAAATCTATCTTTCCTCCCAAAATTTCCATGGACTTGGTCACCAAGTTGTCCAAATCTTCTTCACTGGTTGCATCGGCTGGAATAATAGTAGCTCCTGTTTTTTCGGCAAGCTCGTTAATACGTCCCATTCTCATGGCAATTGGTGCATTGGTAAGCACAAATGTTCCACCCTCTGCATGTACGGTCTCTGCAGTTTTCCAAGCAATGGAGTTCTCATCCAAAGCCCCAAAGATTATTCCTCTTTTCCCCTTCAATAAGTTAAATGACATACTTCTATTTCTTTTTGAATTTTAAGTGGATCAAAGATATTAAAAATTAATGGGGCATTAATTTTTGAAGGCCCGCTTCTAGCTTAAAATGTAAAGGAAATTTTAGTTCCTCTGTCAGTAACGGAACTATTTTCTTTATAAAACTGTAGGTCATGATGGATCGGAAGCTTCACCAATACAACGCTCCACATCCACTACCCAAAGGGATACTACTTATAAGTTTAGTTCAGTAACTGCTGCGCATGGGCAAGTGCTGATTCGGAAATGGATTTTCCTCCCAACATTTCTGCTAATTCTGTAATCCGCTCCTCCTTAGATAAACGCTTCATCTTGGTTTGGGTCCCCATTAATTCCTCCTCTTTATACACCTTAAAATGGTGAGCGCCTTTCGCTGCTACCTGTGGTAAATGGGTAATAGAGAATATCTGCATGGCCTTACTCATTTCCTGCATAATATCTCCCATTTTATTGGAAATCTCTCCAGAGACCCCGGTATCAATCTCATCGAACATCAGGGTAGGCAAATGTTCATATTTTGCTAAAATTGCCTTAATGGCCAACATAATCCTGGAAAGTTCCCCACCTGAGGCTACTTTTTTAAGCTCCCCATAGTCCGAGCCCTTATTAGCTGATAAAAGAAAGGTTAAATCGTCTTTTCCGGTGGAATTAAATCCTTTGGATGGGTGAATCTCAATTTTAAAGGTGGCACTAGCCATTCCCAGTTCAGACAAGGTATCCTCTAGTTGTTTTTTTAGTTTCGGCAAGGTTTTACCTCTGCTCTTGCTTATATTGGAGGCTATGGAATTTAGCTCAGCTTCTAAAGCTTGCAACTCTTTTCGCTTGGCCTCAATATCATTTTCTACATTCTCGGTAGCCAATACCTTTTCCTCTAAGTCTGCCTTTATCTCCAATAACTCTGGCACGTCCTGTGCGTTGTGCTTCTTTAAAAGATTGTACAACAGCTGAAGTTTCGTATTTACTTCCTCCAACAATTCGGGGTTAGACTCTACCCTATCATTTAAGTTTCCAAATTCATTGGAAATATCGTCCAATTCTATAAAAACGGAATTAATGCGTTGATTTACCTCGGCATATTGCTCTCCAAAACTGCCCAGTTTATTAGCAACCTGCTTCAATTGAGACAATAAGGTAATTAGCCCTACTTGTTCGTCCTGGAGTAATTGCTGACCTTGGGACAGCTGCTCCATAATACTCTCCACGTTGTTCAATTGCTCGTACTCCTCCTCCAGTCTTTCCACGATCCCCTCCTTTAAAGGGGCCGCTTGCAACTCTTCTAACAAAAAGCTATTGTACTCATGCTCTTTAATAGCATTGCTCTGGAATTCCAAAAGCTGCTCCAGCTCCCTTTTGCTCCGTTGATATTGTATCAATTTGGCCGAATATTGCTGCAGTGCCTTTTCATTATTGGCCAAGGCGTCAATAGTTTTCAACTGAAAATCATTTTCCGTCAACTGCATGGTTTGATGTTGCGAGTGAACATCTACCAACCTATTCCCCAATCTAGAGAGTACATCTAGGGTGACGGGGGAATCGTTTACAAAGGCCCTCGATTTGCCACTGGGCAAAATTTCGCGCCTAATGATGGTTTTGCGCTCATAATCTAGGTCAAATTCCTTAAAAAAGGAATCCAGCTTGTATTTGGAAATATCAAATTCAGCTTCAACAATACTTTTACTCTCCTTGTCCTTAAGCGAGGAGAGGTCGGCTCTTTTACCCAATACCAATGCCAAGCCTCCCAATAAAATAGACTTACCAGCACCGGTCTCACCAGTGATTATCGTAAATCCATTAGAGAAGCTTACGTTTAGATGATCTATTAGAGCGTAATTTTTTATGGTAAGATTTGTCAACAAGGTTCTAGTGTATTATTGAGGTAAAGATAATTGATATTGTTTTGGAAAAAAATGGGTGGATACTATTTTTATTCAATCGAAATATAACCCATTAAAATTAGAGATTTCGCCAAGAAAAGGATCTCCATGATTAGACCGATTATAGGCCATTGGATTATGATTATCCTATTTTATTTGATTCCAGGTGGCCGAGTATAAGGGAGCTATCTTATTTAAGGTTTCCTTTAACTGCACCATATCTACCCTTGGACCATCGGAAAATATATCCTGTATCTCCTGAGACTTAGCATCAAAAAAGGTTTGAGTTAACAATGCATTGGGATGCCTAGAGGCCAAGTTTTCAAACAATCGCAAGGTACCCGCAATTACCTGTTTCCCAGTACTGTTATTATCTGCAAGGATATCTAATCCCTTTCTGTGGTAATTGTACATAGCAACCCTAAATTCCCGATAGGAATTGGACATCAGGTTATCTACAAGTTCAAATCTTCCGCGATCCCCCGACGTTGTGCTCCATCCCGGTGCACCACTACTTTGGGAAAGGGCCACAATCTGTTGGGCCTTTCTAAAATACTCACTGCCCCCTTCCAGGGAAAAAGTATCGGCATCTAAGCCCAATATAATATAGACATAATAAGAGATCATTGCCACCAAGTTGCTATCCAAATTATTTTCATTGTATATCAATGGCTGAAACTCTATGTATTGAAAATTAAAGTTATTGTCTTTATAGTTTAAAATAGGGCTTTGATAGGAAGTATTAAATACAGGACGGGAAGATTGCAGCTGTATATTCCCCTTAAAACTATTAGACTCATGCTCCGTAATAGTGATGAACATTTGGGCATTCACCCTTTCCTGTTCTTTATACTCCCTGTTAGACCAGTTGGTATTGTTCACAAAATCGTTCAGGGCTCGTTCTAGCGTTTTAAAAACTTGCTTATTGGTAGTCCCCACCTGGTCTGCATTAAGGGTTACCGTACATTTTAATTCCTGCGCCCCCAAACCGAGGGAAACAAGTAAAAAAAGGATAACAAGGGAATAGTTACGCATGGAGTTGGTTTATGATTTCGTTTAAAATATCATTAGCGACCTCTGCCTTGGTCTTTAATCCAAACGTTTTAATATTCAATTTCTTATTTATATAGGAGATTTTGTTGGTCTGTTTACCAAAACCCGCCCCGGTATCATTTAGGGAGTTTAAAATGATGGCATCTAAATTTTTCCTTTTCAGTTTTCCTATAGCATGCTCCTCCTCGTTTTCCGTCTCTAACGCAAACCCTACCAAAAACTGTTCTTTCTTCTTTTGCCCTAAGGAAAATAGGATGTCCTTGTTTTTGACTAAGGTAATACTTAACTCCTCGTCCTTCTTTTTTATTTTTTGATCTGCCACCATTTTTGGTTTATAGTCCGATACGGCTGCCGCACAGATCACAATATCCATCTCTTGATATACCGCATGCACCTCTTGGAACATTTCCTCCGCGGAAGTGACCTTTATAAGCTGTATGTGGGAATGTTGAATAATGAGGTGGGAAGGACCAGAAACCAATACTACTTCTGCCCCCAAATTGGCCGCTTTCTGAGCCAACTGATACCCCATGAGACCTGAGGAATGATTTCCAATAAACCTAACCGGGTCTATTGCCTCATAAGTAGGTCCGGCAGTAATCAACACTTTCTTACCTCTTAACGGCAATCCTTTTACGAGGTCTTTTACTAAAAACTCCACGATATCCTCTGGCTCTGCCATACGGCCCTCCCCCACTAGTCCACTAGCGAGTTCACCCGAGGTAGCCGGAATCATAATATTGCCAAAGGAAGCTAACTTCTTAAACGTTTCTGTAGTAGATGGATGGATAAACATATCCAAATCCATCGCAGGAGCAAAGTAAACGGGACATTTGGCCGACATATAGGTGGCCATCAACAAGTTATCACAAGTACCCTGTGCCATTTTAGACATGGTATTGGCCGTAGCAGGCGCAATCACCATAAGGTCTGCCCACAGTCCTAGTTCCACATGATTGTTCCATGAGACACTGCCATCTTCCTCATTAATAAATGTGGAATGCACCGGATTTTTAGACAGCGTAGCCAGGGTTAGGGGCGTAACAAAAGAGCTGGCACTATGCGTTAAAATCACTTTAACGTTAGCGCCAGCTTTAATAAGTAAACGTACTAAAAAGGTGGTCTTATAAGCAGCTATACCTCCGGTAACCCCTAAAAGTATATTTTTACCGCTCAGCATCTTTTATACGTCTTTCTCTGTATTCCTGTAATAAATTTTATCGTCTAACCACTCTCTTACTGCAATGGCATGCGGCTTTGGCAATCTTTCGTAAAATTTAGAAACTTCTATCTGCTCCTTATTTTCAAAAACTTCTTCCAAGCTATCACTATAGGTGGCAAACTCTTCCAATTTCTCCAAAAGTTCCTTTTTGATCTCTACATTAATCTGCACTGCTCTTTTTGCTGCAATAGAAATAGCCTCATAAATGTTACCGGTGGGCGCATCAAATTCATTTCTATTGTAAGTTACGGTAGAAACCGGCGCTTTGGAGCTTTTTAAATCATTTGTATTCATAACTGATGGTATTTTATTTGGAATAATTTTGTAATTCTTCTTCTACTCTCTCCATGGTCTTGTCTGCATCCTTCAAATACTTAGACTCCGGAAATTGTTTTTTCAACGCATTATAAGCCGATTTGGCATTGTTTAAACGTTCCTTTTTAAGGTAATCAAAACTATTGAAGGCCAAAGTGGAAGCCGAATCGAACTTGTAATACAGGGCATCTTCCCGATACATAGAACCCGGGTTGTCCGTAATAAAATTATCGAAGGCAGTTATTGCCGGGGTTAAAAAGGTATAGTCAAACTCACCAATGGTATTAAACTGCTTGGCAATTTCAAACTCTTTGCGTTCCTTTTTGGTAGTAAGCTCCTGGGCCATAATATTGGCTTCCGCTAAAAACTCCGAGTCTGGATAGGTGTTGATAAAATTCTGTAGTTTAATCAATGCCTTATCGGTGTCGGTTTGATCCAAAGAATACCTAGGGGATAGCTCAAAATAACTTTTTGCTCCTAAAAAACCTGCCTCTGCAGCTTTGTCACTTTTTGGGTAAGATTTCAGGAATCGCTCAAACTGATACCCCGCCATATTGTAATCCTTGATCTGAAAATAGGAATCTGCCAGGAAAAACATAACCCGTTCTCCCTGCGGCCTACCTATGTATTTAGGTGCAATCTGCTCTAATAAGCGGTTGGCCCTCCTATAATCACCCTGATCATAGAATTTCTCCGCTAATTCATATTTTGCCTTTACGTCTTCGTTTTTAAGTACTTTTTGGTACTCACTACAAGAAGCAAGGATTACTGCCAACAATAAAATGGGGAATAGTCGTTTCATTTTTAAAAACATTCTGCAAAATTAAGGATTTAGAACGGATATAAAAAACATTATTAGCCCGCTAAAATAACTTCCTTCCTCACTTGTGGCAAATTTATTTGTACAAGTTTTAAATATATAGCTCCAACCCCACCAAAACAAGGGAGAAAATCATCCCCTGAACCTTTGCAAACTACGCTCACAAGTCGTTGTTTAATGAAACTGTTATAACTCTGGTAAGCAACTTTATTTTTGCTTCCACCTCCTTTGAGGAAGCCCAGCGGCCCATAACTCTGGCCATTCATCTATTTAATAGAAAGGCTTAGAGGGTAATCCCTATACCCTGAATAAAAAAAAATCCGGTGCTGTCATAAGGCTTTTCAGCCCTACCCTAACACCGGATGGTTTATTTATTTCTTTTATGAATTTTTAGGCAACTGTTTTTAAGACCGAGCTTAGAAACCGATTGATGCTTTTTTTAAGGCTTGCCGTTGCCTCCACCAAAGGAAGACGAACTACAGCAGTCCCCTGTCCTAAGTGCTCTAACATCGCTTTGATACCCACGGGGTTCCCTTCCCTAAAGATCAGGTCCATCCCATCTAAAAGGGCATATTGCAAATTAAACGCTTCTTTCACCTTATTCTCCAATCCAAAACGAATCATCCTAGAGAATTCTTTGGGCAGTCCCTGTCCCAATACGGATATTACACCAGACCCACCAGCCAAAACAGTAGGCAAGGCAGTAAAATCGTCCCCAGAGATAATCATAAAGTTGGAAGGCTTGTCCTTAATTAATTGCATAACCTGCAACATATCGCCACTTGCCTCTTTGATCCCTACAATATTATTAAAGTCATTTGCCAACCTTAACACAGTTTCGGGCAACATATTGCTCCCTGTCCTTCCCGGCACATTGTACAGTAATATTGGTTTGGGCGAGGCCAATGAAATAGCCTTAAAGTGCTGATAAATTCCTTCTTGGGATGGCTTGCTATAATATGGGGATACAGACAAAATTGCATCAAAATCCTTAAGGTCTGTCTCTTTTAACTCTTCTACCACGGCAGCTGTATTATTGCCACCAATCCCCAACACCAACGGAAGCCTTCCTGCATTGGCCGTTACTACGGTATTGATTGCCAACTCCTTTTCCTTTTTGGAAAGCACCGCAGATTCCCCAGTAGTACCTAAAACCACTAGATAATCTACCCCCCCATCGATACAATAATTCACTACCTTGGTAAGTGCCCCGGTATCTATGGTAAAATCTTCCTTAAACGGAGTAATCAAAGCAACACCCGTACCCACTAATTGTTCCATTGTTAAATCTCATTTAGTACCCCTAAATATTTTCTCATTTCCTTTTTAAAGGTTTGAAAATCGTTTATGGGCGAATTCAATATCAAATCATTAATTTTTTCATCCACTCCCCCAAAGCCTACTTTTAATCTAGCTTTGGTCTTTACGCTCATCAACCGCAATGGAAGTTGTTCCCTCGTATAATAGTTCACCAGCACATCGTACTCTCCTTCTAGGAACTCCAAGGCATAACTATTTTCAATTTTGGCCTTAAACCCAAGGTCCTCATCGGAAAATGTAGGTGTACCAAAGGGCGAATTATTATCGCCAACTGCTTTATATCCTATCACTTTCACAGAATTTGGCGGCAGGGAAAATTCCTCTGCGAATTCATTAAAGGATTCCACATCCTTAAACTCGTCCAAATTCACTATACAGCCTATGGTTGTTATCCCCACACGCCCTTTCGGGGTGTTTGAAGGGGACTCCAATTCCCGTTTAATAAACTTACGGGCAGCCCTAATTTTTAAATTATCCTTAAACTTTTTTAAAAACATGTATTTTTACATTATCAAGAATGTAAAAGTAAATATTATCATTGCAATTTAAAGCACGAAGGTAAGAACTATATGAGTTTAAAAAATAAACATTTTGTTATATTCCTAACAATATGTGCGCTTCACGCCTGTAAGCGGCCAGAGCCAACACTAAACACAATTAGTGGAAAACAGTTAGAAATTAATCAATCTATACCCCCCAAGGATAGTATTGAACAATTTATAACCCCGTACCGAAACAGAATAGATGAAGTATTGGATAGCGTACTAGCCTATGCTCCAGAGACCCTCACCAAAATGGAGGGGAAACACAACACCAATGCGGGAAATTTGATGGCCGATATTGTTATGCAAGAAGTTGGTCCCATATTCACCTCCAGGACGGGGAAAAACATCGATTTTGTACTGCTAAATTTTGGTGGCATCCGATCCATAATTTCTAAAGGGCATGTTACAGCTAGGAATGCCTATGAGGTAATGCCATTTGAAAACTCGGTATTTGTGGCGGAATTGGATGGGAAGACGGTACAGGAATTGGTAGAATTTCTTGTTAAATCTAGTGTGCCCCACCCCATTGCGGGAATCCAAATTGCTGTGGATAAAAATAACCTCTTGAAGAAAGTTAGTATACAAGGAAAACCCATTGATGAGGGTAGGACTTATTTTGTAGCCACTTCAGATTATTTAGTCAACGGGGGTGATAGAATGGATTTCTTTAAAAACCGTCTTTCACTTGTAAACACAGACTATATGCTGAGGAAGGTAATGATTGATTATTTTATGAAAGTAGACACCGTAAAGGCCACCATAGATGACCGTTTTATACAAATAAACTAAGAATGGACCGTAGAAACTTTATATCCAGAACCGCAGCTACCTCCGCTTTTATAGGGATGGGCGGATTAACGTTACATTCTTGCCAGCAAGAAACAACGAAACATATCACCATATTGCACACTAATGATGTGCATAGCCATATAGACCCCTTCCCTACCAACCACTCTAGCTTTCCCAATTTAGGTGGAGTTGCCAAAAGAGCCACCTTGGTAGAAGAGATCAGAAAGGAAAACCCCAATACGCTTTTGTTGGATGCCGGGGATATCTTTCAGGGCACCCCCTATTTCAACTTTTACGGTGGCGAGTTGGAATTTAAATTAATGAGTATGCTACAGTATGATGCGGCAACCATTGGCAACCACGAATTTGATAATGGCTTGGAAGGTTTTGCTGCTCAATTACCCTACGCAAAATTCGATTTTTTATCTGCCAACTACGATTTCTCCAACACTATTTTAGACGGACAAGTAAAACCGTATAAGACCTTTAGTCGGGGTGGTATAAAAATTGGTGTTTTTGGACTTGGAGTTGCCTTGGACGGTCTAGTTTCCAAGAACCTCTATAAGGAAACGGTCTATTTAGATCCGATAGAAATGGCCCAGGAAGCAAGTAACACGCTAAAGAACAATGAACACTGCGACCTAATTATATGTCTATCACATATAGGATATCAATATACCAATTCGCAAAGAGTAGACGATCTAAAGTTAGCAGCAGCCACAGAAAACATAGATTTAATCATAGGCGGGCACACTCACACTTTTTTGGAGAAACCCACCGTAGTGCAGAATAGGAAGGACCTGCCGGTGCTAGTGAACCAAGTGGGTTGTTTTGGTATTAATTTAGGTCGATTAGATTTTTATTTCGAAAGTGGAAAACTAACCAATACCCAAGGGATATCCATTTCCGTATAAATTGATTCTGGCATTTTACCTAGGTGAGTTAGGGGAACTAATTTTCTTTTGAAAGGGTGTAATCCTTGGTCAACTCTGCCTGTGTCTTAAACAACGTATCCCCTGCACCAAGGAATGGAAATAATTAAAACGCCCTATTATGAATGAAGCCAGTAAAAAATCGACCATCACGAAAAACATCCTGAAAATAAAGGGTAGTAAGGTGACGGAATTTACCGATATCCTAGCTTCGGAAGAGCCCTTGGAGATCCGTATCAGTGTTTTACAGGGAAATCCGCCAATCCTAAATAAAAACATATCCATTACCATGCGCACGCCAGGAAACGACACCGATCTTGCCGTGGGATTCTTATTTACTGAGGGTATTTTAGCTTCTAAAGATCAAATAGATCAGATCACCCTTGAGGATAATAAGGCACACCTATACCTCAACAACTCCAAAAACATTGACCTCAGTAAATTAGAACGACATTTTTACACCAGTAGTAGTTGTGGTGTATGCGGGAAGGCTAGCTTAGCGGCGCTAAAAACGGTATCTCTCCTCCCTCCTTCCTCCGCAAATTTTCAGGTAGACAAAACACTACTTCATAGCTTCCCCCACACCTTAAATCAACAACAAATCATTTTTAATAGTACCGGAGGCATCCATGCTGCCGCTCTTTTTAACCCTACTGGAGATTTACTTGGACTAAGGGAAGATGTAGGCAGGCATAATGCATTGGACAAACTTATTGGCAGCTGTCTTCAAACCAGCAAATTCCCCTTAGACAACCACCTCTTGTTTCTCAGTGGGCGCGCAAGTTTTGAACTGCTACAAAAAGCAGTAATGGCCGGCATCCATTTCATATGTGCTGTTGGAGCACCCTCCAGTCTGGCTGTAGAAATGGCAATTGAGCACGATGTGACCTTAGTTGGATTTCTAAACGAGCACCGCTATAATATTTATAACGGGGCCAAGCGTATTAAAATATAACCCCCTAGGTTTTGCTACTAATTCTCTATAACCTAATTTTATAAGATACCTGCAAAAACCATTATGAATGAAAATTAGAATAAGGGGAAATTCCATTCGCTACAGATTAACCAAGTCGGAGGTAAGTGCTCTTCAAGAATTAGGTTATATAGCAGAGCACACCGCATTCAATGGCACTCAATTTACCTATGCTATCAAAGCCGTGGAGAACCTCACTGCCTTAGAGGCAAGCTTCCATAATAACACCATTACCCTACTATTTCCAATGATAGAAAATGAAAAATGGGCAGAAACAGATAGGGTTGGCTATGAAAACAATATGATGTTAAACGATGGACAAACACTTAAATTACTGTTAGAAAAAGACTTTATCTGTTTGGACGAACGCTTGGAAGATCAGTCGGATAATTACCCCAACCCAGCTGCAAAATAACCTCGCTTGAGTACCACCCTACCAATAAAAGGCACCCCAAAAAATTAAGGTTGGGATTTTCCTTAATATAAACCAAATAATCATGAAGAAGGACAAGAACAAGCCCCCCAATCCGGAGCCACCCGAAAAGCTAACAGGCTTAAAAACGGGCTCTCCAAAAAAAACAGCAGCGGGGATACCAGCGGTTATTTCGTCTGCCCAACACGTATTTGGAGCGATGGGACTTGGGAGGGGGCTAAAAGCCTTGGCCCATCTAAACCAGAAATCTGGATTTGACTGTCCCGGGTGTGCGTGGCCAGATCCAGACGATGATAGGAGCCCCATGGCAGAATATTGCGAAAACGGGGCAAAGGCCATTGCAGAGGAAGCCACTACCAAAAAACTGGACGCTTCATTTTTTAAGAAAAACAGTATTTCCTACCTCGCTTCCCTCTCCGATTATGAAATTGGAAAAAAGGGTCGTTTGGCCCAGCCAATGTTCTTGCCCCAAGGGGCAGATCATTATGAGGAGATTAGTTGGGAAGATGCATTTAAGAAGATTGCCGATCACCTAAATACATTGAACCATCCAGATGAGGCCATATTTTACACTTCTGGCAGAACCAGCAATGAAGCTGCCTTTCTCTATCAACTCTTTGTACGTGAGTATGGCACTAATAATATGCCCGATTGCAGCAATATGTGCCACGAAAGCAGCGGGGTGGCGCTAACAGATACCCTAGGTATTGGAAAGGGTTCCGTAAAACTGGAAGATTTTTACGAAACCGACCTTATTTTAATACTGGGACAAAATCCGGGTACCAATCACCCAAGAATGCTGAGTGCCTTGGAGAAAGCTAAGAAAAACGGCGCCTACATAATATCGGTCAACCCGCTATTGGAAACCGGACTACTCAACTTTAACAATCCACAGCATCTTAAGGGGGTTTTGGGTATTAGCACTTCCTTGACAGACATCTATCTGCAAGTCAAGATAAATGGAGACATGGCCTTATTACAGGCACTGACCAAATTATTATTGAATAGGGAAGACCAAGCCCCAGGTTCGGTTTTGGACCACGATTTCATCGAGAAAAAAACAGAGGGAATAGACAGTTATCTTGCACATATTAGATCCTTAGACATATCGAACCTAATAGCGCAGTGTGGAATTCCCCTTGGGGAATTAGAAAAGGTGGCAGACATTATAGCCTGCAAACCTAAGATGATTGTATGTTGGGCGATGGGCCTTACTCAACACAAAAATTCTGTAAATACCATTAAGGAGCTGGTAAACATGCTACTTTTAAAAGGCAGTATTGGGAAGCCAGGTGCGGGAACCTGTCCGGTAAGGGGGCACAGCAATGTACAAGGTGATAGGACCATGGGTATTTATGAAAAGCCACCAAAATCCCTGTTAGACAATTTAGAGAAGGAATTTCATTTTAGTCCGCCACGGAAGAATGGGTATGATACCGTAGAAAGTATAAAGGCCATGCACCAGGGAGAGGCCAAGGTATTTTTTGCCATGGGTGGTAATTTTCTATCCGCTACCCCAGACACCTTATACACCGCCCAAGCCCTGCAGAACTGTGCCCTAACGGTACAAGTATCCACTAAACTGAATCGCAGCCACCTCATCCATGGAAAGGAAGCCCTAATTTTACCCTGTTTGGGAAGAACGGACAAGGATATCCAAAATGGGGAATTGCAATTTGTTAGTGTAGAAAACTCTATGGGTATTGTTCATAGCTCCATGGGAAGTTTACCCCCGGTATCCGACCAATTACTGAGCGAAGCTGCAATTGTTTGTGGCTTAGCAAAGGCCACCCTTCCCAATTCCAAGGTAAACTGGGATCGCTACCTACAGCATTACGACCATATACGCGATAGTATTGAAGCCTGTATCCCCGGTTTTAACAACTACAATCAGCAAGTGAGACAGCCAGCTGGATTCTATTTACCCAATTGCGCAAGGGACAATTCCTATGACACCCCCACTGGAAAAGCTAAGTTTAGCATTTCCAAAAGTGAGTATGTCTCCCTAGAAGAAAAAGAACTTCTAATGATGACCATTAGAAGCCACGATCAATTTAATACGACCATTTATGGTTTAAATGATCGCTACAGAGGCATCTATCATGAAAGAAGGGTCATTTTAATGAATGAGAAGGATCTTCAGAGCCGTAAGCTTAAGAACAAGGAACTGGTAGATTTATATAACTATCACGACGGAAAGGAAAGGATTGCCAAAAAATTCATTGTCTTATCCTACAATATTCCCGAAAAATGCTGTGCCACCTATTTTCCGGAAGCCAACGTACTGGTGCCTGTGGGTAGTACTGCAGACTTTAGCAACACCCCAACCTCCAAGTCCGTGGTTATCCAAGTAAAAAAACATAAATCCCAGGAAAGCGAAATCAACTAATGAATTTAGGTAGACCGGCAATTTGGGAAGCCCCCCATAAAAATTTTATTTCTCCAACGTAGAGCAATAATATCTTAATAAAAACCAATCTAATGAACAAAGCAGCATACCTTCCCATTTTACTACTCCTATTTAGGCTCTAGTTTACAATAGCTATTATTTGTATCTTTAGGTATGGAACTAGAAGAATTAAAACAAAAGATCCTTTCGCTTCCTCTGGTGGACAGGCGGAGATTGCTCAAGGATATCGAAAAGCACGATGTGACTGCGGGAAGTCCAATGGCACAGGCCTCCCGCCGACATCTTCTCGACAATATGATGGGCGAGTGCCCGCACTGTGGCCATACCAAATATGTCCGTTTCGGAAAGGACAAGGGTGCACAGCGCTATAAATGCAAGTCCTGCAAGAGAAGCTTTACCGAATATACGGGCACTTGGATGGCGGGGCTGCACAAGAAGGACAAGATAGACGCCTACTTGGCCCTTATGGTAGAAGAGAAGAGTCTGGACAAGATCAAAGATGCTCTGTGTATCAATAAAAAGACCGCTTTTGACTGGAGGCACAAGATATTGGCCTCGCTCTCGGAGACGGGAAAGGACGATTTCACCGGTATTACCGAAAGCGATGAAACCTTCTTCTTCAATTCTGAAAAGGGCAGGGAGGTCACCGGTCGCAACGCGAGAAAACGAGGGGGGCTCACTAAAAAAGAAAGGAATCGATAGGGACCGTGTGGCCGTCATCGTGACCCAGGACAGGAAATCTGTTATGGACCTGACCGTGGCCACTATGGGCTATATCAAAAAGACCGATCTGGAAAATGCCATCGGAAGTCGGATAAAACCGGAAAAGGCGATATTGTGCAGTGATGCATCGGTAATCTACAAAGGTTTTGCAATGGATCGAAAACTGGAACACCATGCCCTGAAGGGAATTATAAAACAACGTGTAAAGCAAGGCGTTTACCATATACAACATGTGAATTCCACGCATAATAGACTAAAGAAATGGATAGACGGCACTTTTTGGGGCGTTTCGACCAAATATCTTCAGCAGTATCTGAATTGGTTTAGGGTAAAGGAGCACCTCAAGGGTAGTAAGGACATGCTCCAGGCCTTTGTTCCCAAGACCGTTGAAGACATTGGAACCTATGCCAGATACAGAAATATAGACACTAGGTATGAAAAACTAATATCAACGCAAACATAAACTAGAGCCCCTATTTACTATAAGTACTTGGGGACAAGGAGAACAACAAGAGTATTACCAACTTAAAACCTATCTTTTAGACACTGAGGCACAGGAGAAAAGGACAGACCAATACCTAAGCGAAGCCTTATTACCTGCCCTAAAAAGATTGAACATAAAAAACATAGGCGTTTTTAAGCCTAGGACAATCGATTCCTTAAACCCCAGTAGTATTAAAGTTTTGATACCCATGAAAAGCCTTCAGCTATTGGAGATTTTGGATGCTGAACTCCAAAAAGACAAGGATTATATGGTAGCTGCCAAAGATTTCTTAGATGCTCCTCATGAGAATCCGCCCTACACTAGGGTTGAATCTATTCTTATGAAAGCATTTATAGATATGCCTAAGATGATCCCCACCCCTTTAACCGGACCCCGCAAAGACCGTGTATACGAATTGAGAAGCTATGAGTCTGCTACCGAGGCTAAGTACATTAATAAAGTGGCTATGCTTAACGAGGGTGGAGAAGTAACGCTTTTCAACGACTTAGGATTTAATGCCGTTTTCTATGGGGAAGTTTTGTCCGGGGCCAACATGCCCAACCTTATGTACATGACCACCTTTAAAAACAAAGCCAGTAGGGATGCGCATTGGAAATCGTTTTCTGAATCACCCGTTTGGAATCAATTAAAAGTAGACCCAAAATATCAAAATAACGTATCTAAAAATGTTACCCACTTCTACTACCCTACGGAATATTCCGATTATTAATCCTATTCTGTATGGCTTTTCCGTGCCCTTATATTAAGGGAATGGATACCTATCATCAAAAATAGGCCATGGAATTAACCAGGGCCTATATTTTATATAATAAACTTTACTTTTAGATCAATACCGCAATTACTATGGCTGTTGATTTAGAAAATATTCCACCAATTGCCGTTGTTCTTCCTTCAAACTTACAGTTGGAAACTCTCTACCTGCCTGTCGGTACCAATATCCTGCATTAAACTTATCTCCTTCCTGTCTATGTAAGTAGGCATGAATCCAGCTTCCGTGAGTAGTATACATTTCCTGTGCAATATCATGGGAAGCTTCCCAGTCCCCCTTACAATCGAACCACATGGCCTTTAGCGCATCGGACCATCCCCTAGGCGGGGTACTACTTTCTAAAGTGGTTACAAACGTTTCGTAATTCTTAGGTTTAGACATCTTAACAACTAATATATTTAAGCAACAATATTACTGAGAACCCCTATCCCCTCAATGGAAATATGGATAAGATCTCCCTGTTGCAGACTAAAAGAATCTGGGGGCACTATCCCGGTACCTGTCATTAATAGGCAACCATGCGGAAAAGACATTTCGCGAAAGAGGTAATGCACTAGGTCCTCCGGTTTTCTTTTCATCTGACCCAGCTTGGTTTTTCCTTTAAAAACTTCCTCATTGTTTCGTACTATTTGGATTTCAATAATGGTTTCTGATCCTATGGGCGACTCTGTGAGCAGAATGCAGGGGCCTACCGCCGCAGCACCATCATAACTTTTAGCTTGGGGCAGGTATAGGGGGTTTTCCCCTTCAATATCCCTAGAACTCATATCGTTACCTATGGTATAGCCCACTATCCTTGCATTTGGAGTGATCACCAGGGTGAGTTCGGGTTCGGGCACGTTCCATTTAGAATCCTTTCGGATACGCACCTGGTCCCCATGTCCCACCGCACGGTACGGAGCACTTTTAAAAAACAACTCGGGTCTTTCCGCATGGTAAACCCTGTCATAGAAGTCGCCCCCACCAGCATCCTTGGATTCCTCCATCCGCGCCTCCCTACTGCTAAAATAGGTTACTCCCGAGGCCCAGATTTCCTGTTTACCCACCGGTGGCAATGGTTTTATTGTTAGCTCGGAAGTATCACTAGTTAGAGGCGTCATTTGATTGATGCGCTTAAGAGTGTCCGCATAAACAGCATCATTACAAAGGAAGGAATCCCAATCTGTCTCTAAGAGATAGTGTTTTTCCTCTTTTTGGACTAGGATGCCACTGTTTGTTTTAAAAATCCTCATACGCAGTATATTAGTTCAACATAGCCATAAAATCGCTTTCAGAAATAATAGGAACCCCAACACTCTCTGCCTTAGTCCTTTTACTGGGTCCCATTTTATCACCTGCAACAAGATAAGAAGTTTTTGAGGAAATACTGGAACCTACCTTGCCTCCATTATCCTCAATTAGTTTTTTTAGCTCGTTTCTACTAACATTTTCAAATACTCCCGAGACAACAAAAGTCATCCCATTAAAAAGATCGGATTGATTGAGCAGCAAATCTTCGGAAATTTCCAGTTGTAACCCTACCGCTTTCAATCTAGAAATAATCTCCAAATTGACCTCATTTCCAAAAAAGTCTACCACACTTTCTGCGATACGCTGTCCAATCTCATCTACCTGCATCAATTCTTCCTTGGTGGCATTCTGCAAAGCGTCTATACTCTTATAGGCTTTGGCTAGTTTTTTGGCCACTGTTTCTCCAACAAACCGTATGCCAAGGGCAAAAAGCACCCTTTCAAACGGAATTTGAACCGATTCTGCCACTCCCTTTATCAAGTTTTCAGCAGATTTTTCTGCCATCCGTTCCAAGGGTAGTATTTGTTCTTTGGTAAGACTGTAGAGATCGGCATAATTCCGGATTAGCCCCTCTCTAAATAACAATTCTACCGTCTCGGCACCCAACCCCTCAATATCCATCGCCTTGCGGGAAATAAAATGCTGAATACGTCCTGTTATCTGTGGGGGACAACCGTATTCATTAGGGCAGAAATGTTTGGCATCCCCCGCTACACGCTCTAAGTGGGTACCGCATTCCGGACACTGATCTATATACTTAGTGGGTTGAGAATCCAAGGGTCTTTTGGTGAAATCCACTCCTATAATCTTGGGAATAATCTCCCCTCCCTTTTCCACAAAAACAGTATCCCCAACCCGAATATCAAATTTTTCAATTTGATCGGCATTGTGTAAAGAGGCTCTCTTTACCGTAGTACCGGCTAATAGTACCGGCTCTAAATTGGCCACCGGAGTAATAGCCCCTGTACGCCCAACCTGATAAGTGATCTCTTCCAAAGTGGTTGAAACCTGTTCGGCTTTAAATTTGTACGCCATCGCCCAACGTGGGGATTTGGAGGTATAGCCCAACTCTTCTTGATGTTGTAGGCTGTTTACCTTTACCACTACCCCATCAGTTTCATAAGGTAGCTGATGTCTATGCACATCCCAATACTCCACAAATTGAAGGACCTGATCTATAGATTTACAAAGTTTGGCCACGGTTGGTACTTTAAACCCCCAGCTCCTAGCTTTCTCCAACATTTCAAATTGAGATTCCAACCCCAGGTCTTCCCCTACAATACTATATAAAAGACATTCCAAGGGACGTTCTGCCACCAAAGCACTGTCCTGTAATTTTAAGCTTCCCGCAGCAGTATTTCTCGGATTCATATAAGGCTCCTCCCCATTTTGGATTCGCTCTTCATTCATTTGTGCAAAGCCCTCAAAAGGCAATACTATCTCTCCTCGGATATCAAATTTTTTAGGATAATCCCCCTGTAACTGCAGAGGTACAGACCTAATGGTTTTTATGTTATTGGTAACGTCGTCTCCTTGTATTCCATCTCCCCTGGTTAAGCCCCTAACCAGCTTTCCATCTTCATAGGTGAGACTGATAGACGCCCCATCGTACTTAAGCTCACAGGTATACGCTACTTCCACGTCTCCCAGAATCCTCTGAATTCTCTTTTCCCAATCTTCCAAGTCTTCTTTGGAGTAGGAATTATCCAAGGAATACATGCGCTGACCGTGCACCACCGTCATAAAATTCTTGGTGACGGCACCCCCTACTCGCAAGCTTGGGGAATTGGGATCGTAATATTCTGGATGCTTTTTTTCAAGAGCTTGCAACTCCTTTAGCTTCATATCAAAATCATAATCTGATATGGTGGCATTGTCCAGCACATAATAATTATAGTTATGTTGATTCAATTCCTTTCGCAATTGCTCTATTTGCTTCTTAATTTCCATTTATAACTTTTCTTTATTATCTAATTTGGCAGGGATCGCTGGCTATGCCAACTTAATTTGGATGTGCTTTACAACTACCATCTACCTTCCAAGTTCTTATTGCTACTTTTGTATTCTAGGGACTCGATCCAGTAAAATTCCTCTACCTACCCACCCCCTAAACCTTATAGTTCCTGACCGATTTAAGACCATGTCCCCTTTAACAATCTTTGGTTTCCATAGACATCTTCCCTCAGCTCAATTTCCGAAAAACCAGCTGTTTCCATAAGATGTTTGGTTTCTTTCCCAAGATATTGGTTGATCTCCAAAAACAACATTCCGCCTGGGTGCAAGTGGCGGCGGGCAAACCTAACAATACTTTTATAAAACAACAACGGATTTTCGTCGGACACAAATAGGGCTGTATCCGGTTCATAGTCTAACACATTATGGTTCATGGCACTTTTTTCGGATTCCCTTACATAAGGCGGGTTAGAAACTATCACATCAAATTTTCCTTCAAAATCATCTAAAGCAAGGGCATCAAATTCCAAAAAATCAACTTTTACCTTATTACCCTTAGCGTTTTCCCGAGCTACCTTTAGTGCTTCTTTGGAATTATCCAATCCCTGCACGCTGGCTTTAGGGAGGAATTTAGATAAGGAGATGGCAATACATCCGCTCCCTGTCCCGATATCTAAAACACTCCGCTCCTTTTCCTCCTGGCGTAGCTCATCCAAAATCCAGTAGATCAACTCTTCTGTTTCCGGGCGGGGTATCAGTACATGTTCATTTACCACAAAGTCTAAGTCACAAAATTGGGTGCTTCCTAATATATATTGAATAGGCCGCTGCAGTTTTAATTGGCTCAAGACATTAAACAACTGCCCTTCCTCCTCCTTAGTTATGGTCATATTAGGCTCTAATGCCAGAACAAAACGTTCCAGACCCAAATAATGCTCAATAGTTAAGTAGAAAAAACTATCTACCTCTTCTTTTGGATAAAGCGCATCTAGTTCCTTATGATAAATATTCTTAATTTCTTTTAATTGCATTGGTATGTGTTAATATCCTAATATCGGTTGTTGTAAAACAATAGCGTGAGACTCAATGGTCTGAATATTTTTAAACCTACCATTGCTTTTTCCTATTGAAAGTACTAGCTTCCTTCTTTTCTATAGTCTACCAATATTGTGCTATTTTTGCGGAGTGAAGATACATGAAAAATACATTTTGAGGTGTATACAACTGGCCAAAAATGGTCTTGGCACCACCTTTCCCAACCCCATGGTGGGCAGTGTAATTGTGCACAACCAAAAAATAATTGGTGAGGGCTACACCAGCCCCTACGGTGGACCCCATGCAGAGGTAAACGCAATAAACTCCGTTAAGGACCAGTCGCTTTTAGGGGAGGCTACCCTATACGTTAGCTTAGAGCCCTGCTCCCACCAAGGGAAAACCCCTCCCTGTGCAAACCTTATAATAAAACACAAAATCCCCAAAGTAGTCATTGGCGTACTGGACCCACATACAAAAGTGGCTGGGAAGGGCGTGGAAAAATTAAAACAAGCTGGATGCGAAGTGCTAATTGGGGTTTTAGAGAAAGAGTGCAGGGAACACCACAAGCGATTCTTAACCTTCCACAGTAAATTACGTCCGTACATAATTTTAAAATGGGCCCAGACCCGAGACGGATTTATAGCCCCCCAAGAGGAGAAAAGATCCCAAAACCCTGAGCCATTCTGGATTAGCAATGCCCGTTCCCAACAATTGGTACATCAATGGCGCGCAGAGGAACAGGCTATCATGGCCGGCACCCAAACAGTAATAAAGGACAACCCTCGTTTAAACCTACGGCACTGGAAAGGAATAGATCCGGTAAGGATTGTTTTGGATCGCGAATTAAAGATTCCAAGCGATTTCCATGTGTTGGATACTTCCGTTAAGACCATTGTAATTACTAGTAAACTCCCTAAGAATCCCAAAAAGGGCATTTATTATGAGGAGTTGGATTTTAATGGTAATTTGGCACAGCAAGTCTGCACCCTCCTCCATAAGCACCAAATACTAAGTGTAATTATAGAAGGAGGCGCCAAGACCTTACAAAGTTTTATTGATGCCAATTTATGGGACGAAGCCCGCATTTTTACAGGTAGCTCCCACTTTGGAACCGGATTAAAATCCCCGTCCATACAAGGGCGAATAGTAAAAAGCATCCCTGTACTGAGCGATACCCTAACTATTATAGAGCATGATTAAAAATATTATTTTCGATTTTGGCGATATCTTTATCAACCTAGACAAGCAGGTTGTATTTAATGCGTTCGTAGATCAAGGCATGGAAACCTTTCCACCTAAGTACTTTCGTTTAAACGAAGAGTTTGAAGTTGGGAAGATCAGTTCAGCAGAATTCATCACCCAACTTCAGTCCGAATTCAATCAGCTTTCTCCCGAAGAGATTACCGCAATTTGGAATTCCATGCTTAAGGACTTTCCAGCGTACAGACTTAATTTCATAGAAGAATTGGCTGCTCAGAAAAAATATAGACTTTTTCTTTTGAGTAATACCAATGCCCTACACATTCCGCATGTAGAAGAAATTATGGGAAAGGATCGCTTTAACAGATTTAAAAATTGTTTTGAGCAGTTTTATTTATCCCATGAGATACAACTTAGAAAGCCTAATGAGGAAATTTATGAGTTTGTATTAGACCAGAACAACCTACAGGCCAACGAGACCCTTTTTATAGATGACACGCTAGAGAATACAGAAGCAGCAGCTACCCTAGGTATAAAGACCTGGCACCTCCAAGTGGGCAAGGAAGACATAGTAGACCTCAAGACCAGACTGTAATGTGGGACCTGGGGCTGAGCATCATATTTTCGAGCATCATTTTTGTGGTGTTTAAAATGTACTCCAAAACAGGCATAGACACCTCCTACGCTATTGTTGTTAATTACCTGGTGGCATCCTTGGTGGGCTTCTCTCTCTCTCCAAAATCGGTGATTTTAACTGAAATTCCAGGTAAGCCTTGGTTCTGGGGCACTCTTATTTTGGGGGTGTTATTCATCCTGGTCTTCAACCTAATGGCAGCCACCTCCCAAAGAAGCGGTATTTCCGTGGCTTCGGTTGCTACCAAAATGTCCTTGGTTATTCCGGTGATTATAGGAGTAGTTGCTTATAATGAAAAGCTGAGACCCTTAAAGGTTGTGGGAATCGCTATAGCCCTAGCAGCCGTTTATTTTTCTTCTGCTAAGGCAAAGTCCACCCCTTCAAAAAAAAGCACCTATCTATTGCCAGTCCTAGTATTTTTGGGATCTGGACTCATAGATAGCAGTATAAAATTTTTGGAAGAGACAAGGATCCCCAAAGATGAATTCCCCCTGTTTTCGGCAACTGTATTTGCTTTTGCAGCCACTACCGGACTCCTTTTTGTGGCAATAAAACCCTCCCAGGACAAGAATAAGAAGAAATTTACCTCTAAAAACATACTAGGAGGGATTGCATTGGGAGTACCTAATTATTTTTCCATATATTTTCTATTGGCTGCTCTACAGCACGAAACGCTGAACAGTGCCTCTATCTTTACTATTAACAATGTAGCCATTGTTATGATCACCACCCTTTTGGGCATCATGCTTTTTAAGGAAGAGGTTAGTATTAAAAATTGGACAGGAATTGGGCTAGCTGTAATCAGCATCCTATTAGTAGCATATTTTTAATTTATTTTATGGCAACAATAGACACCTATAAAACGATAAGTTCCCCCAGCCCGGAAATCATCTTTAAAGAAAGGAAAAGCAAATTTTTTGGATACGCCTACCCCATATTAAGCGAACGGGAGGTAAAGCCTATCTTGGAGGAACTTGCACAGAAACACCCCACGGCCAACCACCTTTGTTATGCCTGGCAATTGGGAATAGAGGATCTTAAATATCGTGCTAATGATGATGGAGAACCCAACAACTCTGCTGGGATGCCCATCTATGGCCAAATTCAATCTTTTGAAATCACCAATGTATTAATTGTGGTAGCTAGGATATTTGGGGGAACCAAGCTTGGTGTAGGCGGACTGATAACTGCCTACCGTACCGCAGCACAAATGGCACTGGAAAGTGCTCAGATAATTGAGAAAACATTACAGCAGCAGTTTCTTTTATCCTTTGACTATCCAGAAATGGATAAGGTAATGCGTGCCATCAAACAAAATCAATTAGAAATTGTATCCCAAAAAATGGAAATGGATTGCCAGATTGTGGTATCAGTTAGAAAAAAGAATGCCGACCGTACAGAAAAAATGTTTCTTGGTATGCATCCAATAAAAATAAAACGTCTAGAAATTTAGCTTTTCCAAAATGAAATCTGGGCATTTCATAGGCTTGTTTGCCTTGGAGTCCATAAAAGCTAAAACGGTATGCGCTTCAACCAATAAATCGTTCGCTTCATTGTGTATTTCGTAGTCGAATTCAATTTTGACCAGAGGCTTCTTACGGATTCTTGTAGTAACCGTCAACAGGTCATCGTATAAGGCCGATTTTTTATAATCTATGCGCAATGAAATTACTGGCAATATAATTCCGTTTTCTTCCATCTCTTTATAAGAAATGCCTATCGACCTTAACCACTCAACCCGTCCCATCTCTAGGTATTGCGGGTAGTTCCCGTGGTACACCACTCCCATTTGATCTGTCTCTCCATATCGAACCCTAAAAGAAAACTTACTAATCCCCATGTTTTATCGGCTAAAAAACTATATATTTAATATTCGGCAAAAATTTGGTCACAACATGGGGAAAAAAAAGGATATAATCAACCCCACTCCCATTTTTTTATTAGGATAATTGTTCACATATTTGCCTAACTTGAAACCGCGGGTTTTCCTCCGCATTTACATTAAACTTTACACTAACCAAATAAAGAAATTATTAAAAATGAGTGTTACTGCAAATTCTGTATGGATCAATTGTTTGGACTTCATAAAAGACAACATCCAACCGCAGGCATTCAAAACCTGGTTTGAGCCTATTAAACCGATAAAATTATCGGACAAGGCGTTGAGCATTCAAGTTCCCAGCAAATTCTTCTATGAATGGCTGGAAGAGCACTACGTAAAATTACTAAAAGTAGCGCTTACCAAAGAACTTGGTGAGACCGCTAAATTGGTGTACATCATTAAAATGGAAAACACCTATGGCAACAAGGAACCTTTTACGGAGAAAATCCCTAGCTCCAATAGGTCCAATGTAGAACCACAGGAGTTGGACGTAGCCGTAAAATCCAAAAACCCTCAGCTTAAGAATCCGTTTGTGATTCCTGGAATCAGGAATATTAAAATTGAATCCCAGCTAAATCCAAATTACAATTTCGATAACTTTTTGGAGGGTGATGCCAACCGGCTTGCAAGATCTGCAGGGATGGCCGTAGCCAATAAACCAGGAGGCACCTCTTTTAACCCCTTGCTTGTCTTTGGAGGCGTAGGTTTAGGAAAGACCCATTTGGCCCATGCCATCGGTGTTGAAATTAAAGATAAGTATCCGGAAAGAACGGTACTTTATATATCGGCTGAAAAATTTACGCAACAGTATATAGAATCGGTAAAGAAAAATACTAGGAACGATTTTATTCACTTCTATCAGTTAATAGATGTTCTTATTATAGATGACGTACAATTCCTATCTGGAAAATCGGGAACCCAAGATGTTTTCTTCCACATATTCAACCATTTACATCAAAATGGCAAGCAGGTTATCCTTACTTCAGACAAGGCACCTGTAGATATGCAAGACATAGAACAACGCTTATTATCGCGCTTTAAGTGGGGACTATCCGCAGAGCTACAGAGCCCAGATTATGAAACTAGAATATCCATTCTCAAGAATAAGTTGTACCGGGACGGTGTGGAAATGCCAGAGGATATTATAGACTATGTTGCTAAGCATATTAAAACCAATATCCGGGAATTGGAAGGAGCCATCATCTCTTTGATTGCACAATCTTCCTTTAACAAAAAAGAAGTTACCTTGGAACTGGCCCAGATGGTGGTTGAAAAGTTTGTGAAAAACACCAAGCGTGAAGTTTCTATAGACTATATCCAAAAAGTGGTTTCAGACTACTTTGAAATGGACGTCGCCACCCTACAATCCAAAACGCGCAAGCGCCATATTGTTCAAGCAAGACAGCTCGCTATGTTCTTCGCCAAAAAATTCACCAAGGCTTCCCTGGCAAGTATTGGATCCCAAATTGGAAAGAGAGACCATGCTACCGTGCTACACGCTTGCAAGACGGTAGACAATTTAGGAGAAACAGATAAGCAGTTTAGAAAGTATATAGACGATTTAACGAAGAAACTTTCATAAAAAAATTTGTTTTATGAGCACGAAAATTCTGATGGTTTGCTTAGGAAATATATGCAGATCTCCTCTTGCAGAAGGCATTTTAAAAGGGAAAGTTGATACTGATTCTGTATTGGTGGATTCTGCCGGGACAGCCAATTACCACATTGGAAAACAGCCAGATCCACGATCTATTGCAGTTGCAAAAAAGCATGGGATAGACATCAGCATGCAACGTTGCAGGCAATTTACCGCAGAAGATTTTAAGCGATTTGACCATATTTTCGCCATGGACAAGGACAACTACGCAAATATAATTGCCTTGGCACAAGACGACCGTGAAAAACAAAAGGTAAAATTGCTATTGCATCAATTACCAACAGAAGATCAGGAAGTTCCAGATCCGTATTACGGGGGTGACGATGGATTTGAACATGTATACCAACTAATAGATATGGCATGTGAGCAACTAGCCGAAGAATTGAATCTAAAACATACCGTCTAAATGGCGGCTAACGGCAACATACACGGCAAATTATATTTAATCCCCAGTACCTTGGGGGATAATGCCCCCTTGGAGGTTTTACCAATCTCTGTAAAGGGCACTATAGAGCAAATTGACCACTATGTAGTGGAAAACGAAAAAACTGCTCGGCATTTTATAAAAAAAATAAGCGCTAAGAAATCTCAGCCAGGACTACACATCAACCTGCTCAATAAATATACGGAGCCTCACTTATTACCGACATTTTTAGACCCCTGTTTAGAAGGTTACGACGTAGGTATTTTGTCTGAAGCCGGTTGCCCCGGAATTGCCGATCCTGGAGCAGAATTGGTGAATATCGCCCACCAAAAAGGGATTCAGGTGGTACCACTAGTTGGCCCCTCTTCCATTCTATTGGCATTGATGGCTAGTGGACTTAACGGGCAGAGCTTTGCATTCAATGGCTACTTACCTATTGAGGCAAGTGAACGAAAAGGAAGCCTTAAGAAGTTTGAAAAGTTATCTAGGGAACGAGAGCAAGCACAGATTTTTATTGAAACGCCCTATAGAAATGACAAGCTATTGGCCGAATTCATTAAAATCTTGTCGCCAAATACCAAAGTCTGCGTTGCCTGTAATTTAACCCTGCCAACCGAATTTATTGCAACCAAGACAGTTGCAGAATGGAAAGGGGTTTCGGTAGACCTGCATAAAAGGCCAACCATCTTTATCATTCAGGCTTAAGACATCACTATTTTTTTTAGCTTAGCTAAGATATCCACTTAAAAGAATAAGACTAACAATCTATTCTTTAACCTCTTATACTCTCTGCGGTATATTCTCAAAGGCCTATGGCCGTTTTTAGACCTAATCATATTGCTCCTATTTTAGACATTGCGGTAGTCGCATAAAAAAAGGATCAAGCTCAAAAGTTGTGTGTAATCAAAATTATCAGGTAAGCTCAACAACAATAATCCACCTTTCAACAGGCCTTTCAATACTTTTTTCCATCGCTGAAATGCGCAGCATTCATGAATTCCT
>NZ_VVIN01000218.1:0-643 GCF_008711145.1 Arenibacter lacus | reverse complement strand
CGCGGCTATCCATCAACGACTTAGAAAGCTGGAAGCTTCCGGATTAATTGCAGGTTCTAAATTCATTATCAACCCCAAGGTTTTGGGGTATACCACCATGGCCTACATTGGCATCTATCTAGACAAGGCAATGAGCAATCCCAAGGCGGTAAAGGAACTAGAGAAGATTCCAGAGGTATTGGAATGTCATTATACCACGGGCAACTGGTCTATTTTAATTAAGGTACTTTGCAAGGACAACGAGCATTTAATGCATGTATTAAATAAGGAAATTCAAAGAATAGAGGGGGTTTCTAGGACGGAAACCTTTATATCCTTAAACCAACAAATTGATCGCCAAATCAGCATTTAATGTTTGGATTGAATCTAAATAAGTATTAATTTTGCCCCGATGAGCATACTATTTCAATCCAAATTCTACACTTTATATCAATCCAATTCGGATAGATATTTCTACATCGATTTTGGCCAAAAAGTGGTTAAACTATCTTTTTGCCAACTACTGGCATTAAGACAGAAGGTTAATGCCATATCCATTGAGTCCCATTTTGATGCGGACCTAAACAAGCATGGCTTTGAAGTGCTAATGCTCTGTAACAAGGAACATTTATTCCTATTAAATACTTTTGAGGTCTTGGACCTG
>NZ_VVIN01000217.1:0-654 GCF_008711145.1 Arenibacter lacus | reverse complement strand
GCTATTATGGGTATGTCCTGCAAAGAAAAGGGAGTAAAAAATTTAAAATCGGATAATTCACCTCCCCTAAGCTCAGGATTTGTATCCCTATTTAACGGGAACAACCTAGAGGGCTGGGAAGGCGATCTAAACATTTGGCGGGTAGAGAATGGTTTGTTGATTGGAGAATTGGATGAGGATACGGATTTAAATAGCAACACTTTTTTAATTTGGAAAGGTGGAGAACCATCAAACTTTGATCTGAAACTGGAATTCCGTATTTCCTCATTGGGGAATAGCGGTATCAATTACAGGAGTGACCGGGTAGATAGCATCCCTTTTGCACTGCGGGGATATCAGGCAGATATAGATGGCAAGAACACCTATACCGGTCAAAATTATGAGGAAAGAAAACGAACCACCTTGGCCTACCGAGGAGAGAAAATGGCCATCACCACACAAGTCAACCCCAGCCTAAGCGGCTCCCTACGCTCCAATATAAAACACAACGCTTGGCAGAGCAGGGAACTACTGGAAGACTTGGGTGATCTAGATTCCTTAAAAAATAAAATACACAAAGAAGGGTGGAACACCTTTAGGGTGGTGGCACATGGATACAGCCTACAACACTATGTAAATGGGATTTTAATGAGTGAGGTGATCGATAGGGATACC